>DASUOY010000362.1:0-5349 GCA_036276395.1 Pseudomonas sp. | reverse complement strand
TGCCCGAGGCGCGAGCCCGGCGGAGGTCCTTGTGCGGCGTATCGAGGATGCTCTGGGTGTTGGTCAGGTCGTGGATGGTGGTGATCGAGCCGTGGCGAATGCCGAGGTTCTCGTGGATTACCTTGACCACCGGGGCCAGGCAGTTGGTGGTGCAGGAGGCGGCGGTGACGATGCGGTGCACAGCCGGGCCGAACAGCTGCTGGTTGACGCCCATGACTATATTCAGCGCGCCCGGCTCTTTCACCGGTGCGCAGACCACCACGCGCTTGACCCCTTGCTGCAAATAACCTTGCAACAGGGCCACGGTTTTCATTTTGCCGCTGGCTTCGATCACTAGATCGCAGCCGCTCCAGTCGGTATCGGCGATGGCCTTGTTGGCCGTGACCTGGATGCGCTTGCCGTCGACCAGCACGCACTCGCCCTCACTGCTCGCCTCATGCTGCCAACGGCCGTGCACCGAGTCGAAATTGAGCAGATGGGCGTGGGTCGCGGCGTCACCTGCCGGGTCGTTGATCTGCACAAATTCCAGCTCCGGCCAGCCCCAGGCCGCACGCAGCGCCAGACGACCGATACGACCAAAACCGTTGATACCTACCTTGATAGCCATAAACGAACTCCCTCTACAAAGTGATTAGGCGCTACGCGGAGCAAAGATAATGATCGCCATACCGAGTACGGCCACAGCGGCGCCCAGCAGGTCCCAATGGGTCGGGCGGATGCCGTCCACCAGCCATAGCCAGAGAATCGCCGTCGCCACATAGACCCCGCCGTAAGCGGCGTACACCCGGCCCGCCGCGGTTGGGTGCAGGGTCAGCAGCCAGGCGAACAACGCCAACGCGGCGGCGGCCGGCAGCAGCAGCCAGATGCTCTTGCCCTGCTTAAGCCACAGGTACGGCAAATAGCAGCCGATGATCTCGGCCAGGGCGGTGAGGGCGAACAGCGCGACTGTATTGAGCATGCTTATCTCAGTTGCCGAACTGGGCGATCCAGCCCGCATGGGCCGGATGCTGGATGGCTTTCGGCCGCAACGCCTGCACCAGGCTGATGGCCTCGCCGCGGGCGATGCCCAGTTCGATCAGGATGCGTGCGGCAATCAGCCCGGTGCGCCCGGAACCGCCCTTGCAGTGAATGGCGATGGCCTTGTCGGCCGCCAGCAGCTCAGCAATCTGCGCCATGGCCGCCGGCCAGGCCGCATCGAAATCCGCCTGCGGCACCTGCTCATCGGCCACTGGTAGATGCAGCCAAAGCAGACCTTGCGCAACACATAGCGCAGGCAAATCGCTGGCGGCGTTTTGTGCAAGCTCGGCGGACGGCATCAGGGTCAGCACGGCATCGGCGCCGGCCTGTTTCAGGGTGCTCAAGGCGCTGTCGATGCTGCTGCCCTTGGTGCCCGGGCAGGGTGTGAAGATCAGCGTTCCCGGCAGGCCTGGGATGCTAAGAAGGTCAAAGGGATGGGACATCACGAATAATCCTGAAGCGAGTGAAAAGGGGCTGATTGCTGCGCCACGAACAATTCTCGGCATGCTCTAGCGCGGGCTAACCACAGAGCGACTGGCGGCCGGGACGATCGCGCATGCTGTGCAGGCGCTGGCGATCCTCGGCCAGTTGCGGATCATCGGCCTTGAGTACCTGCGCCAGGGTCTCGCCGACCCAGGCCGGCAGTTGCGGGTGCAGGCGGTAGTACACCCACTGCCCGGCGCGGCGATCCTGCAGCAGGCCACTGCTGCGTAGCAGGGCCAGGTGGCGGGAGATCTTCGGCTGGCTCTCTTGCAGGGCGACGGTCAGCTCACAGACGCACAGCTCGCCTTCACCGACTATCAGCTGGGTCATGCGCGCCCGGGTGTCGTCGGCCAGGCATTTGAACAGGGTGACCGGGGCGAGCATCTGCACAGGCGCGTTGGTCTTGTTCTTGACCAGCACGAACATCTTGATGCGTTCGTGGATCTGCTGCAGGCAGTGCTTGTAAGCGTTGACCTGGCGGCTGCGGGCCGGGTCCTCGAAGTCCCAGGCGATATATTCGCCGGCACCCGGCAAGGTGCTGCACTCGAAGGCGGACTTGTCGCACAGGGTGATCACGTAATCGAACTGCTGGCCGTCGAAGCTTTCCAGGGCTTTGCTATGCAAACCTTCAGTGCTCACCCCCAGCTGTTCCAGGGCCAGACGGGCACGGGGGTCCACCTCGGAGGGCTCAGTGCCGGCGCTAAAGGCCTCGTAGCCTTCGGGGTCGGTATGGCGCAACAGGGCTTCGGCCATCTGCGAGCGGGCGGCATTGGCCACGCAGAGAAACAGCACGCGGGTCTTTTGGCTCATGGCGGTTGGCGTCATACAAATTCGGTTTGGCGAATATATTGCAGTCCATATATCTTGTAAAACGCATATTCAACCAAGCCCAAGCCGACCCAGATCAATACCGAGCGCAGCGGGACTGGCTAGACTCGCCACTCACCCAAGGAAGCCAGCATGACCAACGCCCTTGAATCCTCAGTCGCCCAGACCGGCTCGCCGCTGGGTTTGTTCGAGCGCTACCTGACGCTCTGGGTGTTTCTCTGCATCGTCGGTGGCACCCTGCTCGGCCTGTTCGCCCCCGCAGCGGCGCAGGCGGTGGGCGCGCTGGAAGTCGCCCGGGTGAATATCCCGGTGGGGCTGCTGATCTGGGTGATGATCATCCCCATGCTGATCAAGATCGACTTCGGCGCCATTGCCGAGGTCTACCAGCAGCGTGCCGGCCTGGGCGTGACGTTGAGCATCAACTGGCTGATCAAGCCCTTCACCATGGCTTTTATGGCCTGGCTGTTTCTGCGCCATGTGTTCGCCGGCTGGCTGCCGGCCGAGCAGATCGATAGCTACGTGGCCGGGCTGATTCTGCTCGGCGCCGCGCCCTGCACGGCCATGGTGTTTGTCTGGAGCAACCTGTGCAGGGGCAACGCCAACTTCACCCTGACCCAGGTGGCGATCAACGATCTGGTGATGGTGTTCGCCTTCGCCCCCATAGTCGCTTTGCTGCTGGGCGTGTCGTCGATTCCGGTGCCCTGGGACACCCTGCTGCTGTCGGTGGTGATGTATATCGTCATCCCCCTGGCCATCGCCCAATTTATCCGCGCGCGCCTGCTGCGCCGGGGCGATGCGGCCTTGCAGGCGGCGCTGGCACGGATCGGCCCGTTCTCCATCCTCGCCCTGCTGGCCACCTTGGTGCTGCTGTTCTCATTCCAGGGCCAGACCATAGTCGCGCAGCCTTTGATCATCGCCATGCTGGCGGTGCCGATTCTGCTGCAAACGCTGTTTATCGCCGCGCTGGGCTACTGGATGTGCCGCCAGCTCAAGGTGCGCCACGATATCGCCGGGCCGGCGGCGATGATCGGCGCGTCGAACTTCTTCGAGCTGGCGGTGGCCGTGGCCATCGCGCTGTATGGCTTCAACTCCGGCGCGGCGCTGGCCACCGTGGTCGGCGTACTGATCGAGGTGCCGGTGATGCTCTGGCTGGTGCGCATGGTCAATACCAGCAAGGGCTGGTACGAACAGCGGAGCTGAGCAACGCCGCCTTGCACAATCTTGCGCATTTCTCCAGCCAGGGGCTGGCAGCCCATGCAGGCCGGCGTAGCATGGGGCGACCGGAGGTTTTATGGCGCAACTCGAACAGCTACAGGTTTTCCAGAGCATGCATAGCTCGCCCAACGCCCGCCTGCAGCGCAGCGCCGAGCTGGGTGACGGGCTGGCCGCGGCCGTGTGGAGCAACCACCACGACACCCGCGACTACCAGGCGCCCAGCCATCACACCCTGTCCTGCTACCTGGCCGGCGGCACCGGCACTTTCAGGCGCGAAAGCCCGCACAGCAAGGGCGCGCCGGACAAGCTGTGCATTCTGCCGGCCGGGCATCAGTCGGCCTGGGTGATCAACGGCGAAATCCAGCTGGCCCACCTGTATATCAGCCAGGAGCAGTTCGCCCTGGCGGCGGTCAACCTGCTGGATCGCGAGCCGCGGGAACTGGAGCTGCGCGAAGGCACCTTTCTCGACGATGCGCAGCAGGCCCAGCGCTTTCGTCGGCTCAGCGCACTGGACTGGTTTGAGCCCGGCGAACGCCTGCTGAGCAGCAGCCTGGCCCACGGCCTGATCAGCCATGCCCTGTTAAATCAGGTCGGTCGGCGCGAGGGCCTGCGCCTGACCGGCGGCCTGGCGCCGCTACAACGGCGGCGCCTGCGCGAATTTATCGACAGCCACCTGGACCAACCGCTGACCCTGGGCCAGCTGGCCGGTCTCTGCGCGCTGTCCGAATACCACTTCGCCCGCATGTTCCAGCTCAGCTTCGGCCTGCCGCCACACCGCTACGTACTGGCCCAGCGTCTGCGCCGCGCGCAACAGCTGCTGCAACACAGCGCCCTGCCCCTGGGCGAAGTGGCCCTATCCTGCGGTTTTGCCAGCGCCAGCCATTTCAGCAACCGTTTTCGCCAGGCCCTGGGGGCAACGCCGGGGCAGTATCGCCAGGCATTCGGCGGCTAAGCACCTAATCCAGCTCTAGCTGTGCCAGAATCCTCGGCTGTCCTCTAGATACGCCGCCGTTATGCCGATGCGCACCCACTGCCCCGCAGGGCGCCACTGATGCCCCTGGATCTGCTGCATATCCGCGAGCAAGACTGGCGCGCGGAATTCGGTGTGGGCGATTTGCAGCGCGGCACGGCCTACGCCGCGCAAGGGCGCAGCACCCTGCTCAGCCTCAAGGGCGACCTGCTGCTGGCCAACTGCCGCGGCTCGGGGGCGCAGACCTACCAACAACGCATCACCCTCAAGCCCTACGGCCAGGGCTGGAGCGTCAGCGGCCGTTGCAGCTGCCCGGTGGGCTTTAACTGCAAGCATGTGGCCAGCGCCCTGCTGACCCTGCAAAACCAGCAGGATCGCGGTGTCGATCTGTCGCCCCTGATAGTGGCGAACCAGGAGTCCCGGGAAGAGCGCCTCGACGGCCTGCAACCGACCCCGGTGCTAAGCCTGGGCAGCCTGGTGCGGGTGCATTTCGATGCGCGCAAGGGCCGCATGCTGGAGCAGACCCAGCACCGCGCCGCCCTGGCCTTCGACTACCAGGGCCACCTGGCCGCGGGCAAGAACGCCAAGGACCTGTTGATCCGCCTCAATCCTGGCCAGAGCCTGCGCATCGTGCGTGATGCGAGCATTGAAAGCCTGCTGCGCAAGCGCCTGGAACAGACCGGCCTGCAAGTGGCGCTACGGCAGAGCGAGGCGCTGCCGGAGAGCGCGGGCGAGGCCTACGAGCAACCCAGCGAAGCGGCCTGGCTGCTGTTCGTTCGCGAGCAGTTGCCGCGCCTGCGCGAGGAAGGCTGGCAGATCCGCATGCAGCCGGAGTT
>DASUOY010000361.1:0-2850 GCA_036276395.1 Pseudomonas sp. | reverse complement strand
GTCCAACGCCATCGAAACCAAGACTCAACTGGCCCTGGCCGGCCATCCGCAGCAGATCGCCTGGCTGGAGAAATACCTGGCCCTGCGCGGCGCCCGTGACGGCAAGTGCATGCTGACCTTTGGCGTGACCGGCAGCCGCACACAGAATGCCGCCTCGCTGAAACAGGCGAAGAAACTGCTGAAGAGCTTTGACGGCGTGTTTACCGGCACCCTGCTGGGCAAGAAGTGGGCGGAGAACCGCTTCCGTTTCCCTTATCTGCGCCACGGCCTGTGGGCCGCCGGTTATGCGGTGGACACCCTGGAAACCGCCACCGATTGGAGCAACGTCGACAGCCTGCTGAACAAGGTCGAGACCAGTCTGCGCAATGGCCTGAGCGAGGAGGGCGAGCAGGTGCATGTGTTTACCCACCTGTCCCACGTCTACAACGAAGGCTCAAGCATCTACACCACCTATGTGTTCCGCCCTGGCAATAGCTACGCCGAGGCCATGGCGCGCTGGCAGAAGCTCAAACACGCCGCCAGCCTGACCATCGCCGAGAACCGCGGCACCATCAGCCATCAGCACGGTGTCGGCCGCGATCACGCGCCTTATCTGCCGGTGGAGAAGGGCGAGCTGGGCATGGCCACGCTCAAGGCGCTGGCCGGGCATTTTGATCCCGAACAGCGCCTGGCCCCTGGCGTGTTGATTCAGGACTGATGATGAACAACTGGAACGCCGCCTGGCGCGAACAGGCCTTGCCTGAGCTGGCCGCACGCGACTGGGACGTGATAGTCGTCGGCGGCGGTATCAGCGGTGCCGGCATTCTGCGTGAAGCAGCGCGGCGCGGCTGGAAATGCCTGTTGCTGGAGCAGCGCGACTTCGCCTGGGGCACTTCCAGCCGTTCCTCGAAGATGGTCCATGGCGGGCTGCGTTATATCGCCAAGGGCCAGTTTGCTCTGACCCGCGATTCGGTACGCGAGCGCCAGCGCCTGCTGCAGGAAGCGCCGGGGCTGGTCGAGCCCTTGAGTTTTCTTATGGCTCATTACCAGGGCGGCTTCCCTGGCCCCAAGGTATTTGGCAGCTTGCTGGCGGTGTATGACGCCCTGGCCGGCAAGCGCAACCATCTGTACTACCCGCTGCAGCAACTGCGCTATCTGGCTCCGGGCCTGAAGGAAGATGGCCTGCTGGGCGGTACGCGGTTTTTCGATGCTGTGACCGACGACGCGCGGTTGGTGCAGCGGGTGCTGGGTGAGGCCCGTGCCGAAGGCGCTGAAGCGCTCAATGGCATGCGGGTGGTCGAGCTGCTGCGCGAGGACGGGCGAGTCACCGGCCTGCTCGCCGAAGACAGCGAAACCGGCCTGCGCTACGGCTTTAATACCCGCGCCGTGGCCCAGGCCACTGGCGCCTGGGCCGATCAGCTGCGCAAGAAGACGGGCCTGGAACATATTCGTCCGCTGCGTGGCAGCCACCTGCTGTTGCCGGCCTGGCGCTTGCCGGTGGCGCATGCGTTCAGCTTTATGCACGCGGCTGACAAGCGCCCGGTATTTGTCTTCCCCTGGGAAGGCGCCACCGTGATCGGCACCACCGATCTGGATCACCCGGCGCCGCTGGCCGAAGAGGCTCGGATCCGTCCGAATGAAGTGGACTACCTGCTGGCCGCCTGTGCCCAGCAGTTTCCGTCGGCGCAGATCAAAGCCGCGGATGTACTCTCGACCTGGGCTGGGGTGCGTCCGGTGGTCAGCGACGGCAGTGAGGGGTGCAAACCCTCGGATGAAAAACGCGAGCATGCGCTATGGGTTGAGTCCGGCTGCGTCACCCTGGCCGGCGGCAAGCTGACCACCTTCCGCCTGCTGGCCCTGGAAGTGCTGCAGGCTTGCGCGCCTATGGTCGGGCGTACTGTGGATGATCGGGGCGCGGCCACCTTTGCGCCTGTGCCCAGCCAGCCGATGCCAAGGCTAAGTCCAGCGCAGCAGAAGCGCCTGATCGGTCGTTATGGTCGGGCGCTGCCGCAATTGCTGGCGCTGATCGAAGAACTGGGTGTCGAACAGGTGGCTGGCACGGACACGCTGTGGGCCGAGCTGGCCTGGGCCGCCGAGCAGGAGCTGGTGCTGCACCTGGATGATCTGCTGCTGCGCCGTACCCGTCTGGGTCTGCTGCTGGCGCGCGGCGCGGCGGCCGAGTTGCCGCGTATCCGCGCGCTGTGTCAGGCCCGCCTGGGTTGGGATGACGCGCGCTGGCAGCAGGAAGAAGACAACTACCAGGCGTTGTGGCAGCAGTGCTACAGCCTGCCGGCAGAAGATTGATCAATAGGAAGGACGGCGTCTTGAGCGAGAAAAGTTACCTGCTGGCCATCGATAACGGCACCCAGAGCATCCGGGCGCTGCTGTTCGATCTTCAGGGCAATCTGCTCGCCAAGGGCAAGGTGGAGCTTGAGGCCTATTACTCCAAGCAGCCCGGCTGGGCCGAGCAGGATCCCGAGTATTACTGGGCCAGCCTGGGCCAGGCCTGCGCTCAGCTGTGGCAGCAGGTGGATATCGACCGCAGCCACATCCGCGGCGTGTCGCTGACCACCCAGCGCGGCACATTGATCAATGTCGATCAGCATGGCCAGCCGCTGCGCCCGGCCATGCTCTGGTTGGATCAGCGCCAGGCCAAGGTCGAGGGGCGGATCACCGGGCCCTGGGGCTGGCTATTCAAGCTGGCGGGCTTGCAGGCCACGGTGGATTACTTCCGCGCCCAGGCCGAGGTCAACTGGATCGCACAGAACCAGCCGGAAATCTGGGCCAATACGCACAAGGTGCTGCTGCTCTCAGGCTTTCTTACTCACCGGCTGTGCGGCAAGTTTGTCGATTCGCTGACCAGCTGCGTGG
>DASUOY010000360.1:0-10322 GCA_036276395.1 Pseudomonas sp. | reverse complement strand
CAGGATGCAGTTGTCCGGGTACACCAGGGTCTGCTGGCGCGCCTGCTGCAGATAGGCCAGCAAGCGCCGGCCGAGATCCTTGACGTCGCTGGCGCGCTCGCGCAGGTAGGCGTCGTCCATCAGTTCGAAGCGGTTGATATGTTCGCCAACCACCTGGCGCAAGGCGCCCTGGGCCCAGTGCCCGGTACGGATGACCTTGACCACCTCGTTACCCAAGGCGGCGTCTTCCAGCATCATCAGGTAGACGTCGAACAGCGCACGCTCTTCCGGGCGCAACTGAGTGGCCATCTTCGCCGACAGCGCACGCATGTCGCCGCGCACGCCTTCAAGGGCATTGTTGAACAGGGTCAGCTCGGCGGCTATGTCATCGACCGCCTTGTCCGGCACCACGTCCAGATCGGCCGGCGGCAATACCACCACCGCCGTACCCACAGCCGCACCGGGCGAGCCCGGCACGCCGACGAACTTGGCTTCCTGGATGCCCTTGCCCTGGCGACCCAGGCCGCGGATCGAGCCGGTGGCCTCGGCATGGGCGATAACCCCGGCGAGCTGGGCGCTCATGGTGACCAGGAAGGCCTCTTCACCCTCGTCGAACTTGCGCTGCTCCTTTTGCTGAACGACCAATACGCCCATCACCCGACGGTGGTGGATGATCGGCGAACCCAGGAAGGAGGCGTAGCGTTCCTCACCGGTTTCAGCGAAGTAGCGGTAGCGCGGGTGTTCGGAGGCGTGTTCGAGGTTGAGCGGTTCCTCGCGGGTACCGACCAGGCCGACCAGGCCTTCGTTGGGCGCCATGCTGACCTTGCCGATGGCCTTCTTGTTCAGACCCTCGGTGGCCATCAGCACGAAGCGATTGGTTTCCGGGTCGAGCAGATAGACCGAGCAGACCTGGCTGCCCATGGCCTCGCGCACCCGCTGCACGATAATGCCCAGCGCCGCCTTGAGGTCCTTGGCGGCGTTTACTTCCTGGACAATCTTGCGCAGCGTATTGAGCATGGCTCGGCTCTAGTCAGTGTCAGTCGCGCGCCAGCAGGCGCGGAGCGAGTTCCTTGAGGGCGCGACGGTAAACCTCGCGCTTGAATGTAACCACCTGGCCCAAGGGATACCAGTAACTGACCCAGCGCCAGCCGTCGAATTCCGGCTTGCCGGTCAGGTCCATGCGTACCTTGTCCTCTTCGCCGGTCAGGCGCAGCAGGAACCACTTCTGTTTCTGCCCGATGCACAGCGGTTGGCTGTGGGTGCGCACCAGGCGCTGGGGCAGACGATAACGCAACCAGCCACGGGTGCAGGCGAGAATTTTCACATCCTGCTGTTCCAGACCCACTTCTTCGTTCAATTCGCGGTAGAGCGCCTCTTCCGGCGACTCATGGTCATTGATCCCGCCCTGCGGGAACTGCCAGGCATCCTGGTTTATCCGCCGCGCCCATAGCACCTGGCCGACATCATTGGTCAGAATGATGCCGACATTGGGGCGAAAACCATCAGGATCGATCACGGCACACAACCTCGTAAACGCATGTTTCGGCATTGTTCCACAAAGGCCGCGGCAGCAGCAACGCAAGCGGCGCGGCCACGCGCCGGCGGATAGGAATGCCCCCTAAAAGCCGCTATTCTGGCCGCCTTTATTGGGTTTCAAGAAAAGGTGCCCCGTGCGTCTGGCTTTATTCGATCTCGACAACACCCTGCTGGGCGGCGACAGCGACCACGCCTGGGGCGACTACCTGTGTGAGCGCGGCATCCTCGACGGGATAGCCTACAAGGCACGCAACGATGCCTTCTATCAGGACTACCTGGCCGGGCGCCTGGATATCACCGACTACCTGAATTTCAGCCTGGAGATCCTCGGCCGCAGCGAGATGGCCCAGCTCGAACAATGGCACCGCGAGTTTATGCGCGACTGCGTCGAGCCGATCATCCTGGCCAAGGGCGAAGCGCTGCTGGCCGAACACCGCGCCGCCGGCGACAAGCTGCTGATCATCACCGCCACCAACCGCTTCGTCACCGCGCCGATCGCCGCGCGCCTGGGCGTCGACACCCTGCTGGCCACCGAGTGTGAGATGCAGGACGGCCGCTATACCGGGCGCACCACCGACGTGCCGTGCTTGAAGGAAGGCAAGGTCACCCGCCTCAACCGCTGGCTCGGCGAAACTGGCCTGAGCCTGCAAGACAGCTGCTTCTACAGCGACTCGCTGAACGACCTACCGCTGCTGGAGCAGGTAACCCGCCCGGTGGCGGTCGACCCCGACCCCAAGCTGCGCGCCGAAGCCGAGAAACGCGGCTGGCCGGTGATCTCCTTGCGCTGAGCCGCTGCATTGCTGGGTATCGCTGCGCTCAACCCATCCTACGACTCCAATAAAAACGCCGCCTGATCAGGCGGCGTTTTTGTTTCAGTGCAGATCAAGCCGGCTTGGCGCCCATCAACCCCATGATGACCAGCAGCAGCAACAGGATCAGCCCGGTATAGGCGGCGCAGAAGCGCAGCAGCTTGACCGGCGCAGGGCTGTCGCCCAACGCCTGCCAGGCAGCCAGACGGCCATTGAGCAGCAGGCCGAACAGCACCAACACGCCGAACAGCAGGCTACTGGCGAGCAGCCAGGTCTGCCCCAGCGGGAAGCCCGCCAGGTTGACCAGCCACCAGCCGCTGACCGGCAGGCTCAGGGCCAACAGGCCGAACACCGGCAGGCTGATCAGGCGAGTGCGTTTGAGCTTGCGCTGCAACACCGCGCTATCGCCGCTGCGCGCCGCCTTCCACAGCATAAACACGTGGGCCAGCACGCCCAGCAGCAACAGCAGGCCCGGTACGCTGTGGAGAATTTTCAGCAGTGGGTAATGTTCCATCGATCAGCTCCTGCCGATTAACCTAAAAAGAGTTTGTACGCCGGGTTATCGCTCTCATCCCAATAGGGATAGCCGATGGCGGCCAGCGCCGCCGGCACCAGATGGCGCTCGGCATGGGGCACCTGCAAGCCCGCCACCACCCGGCCATCGGCCGCGCCGTGGTTGCGGTAGTGGAACATGGAAATATTCCAGCGCCCGCCGAGCTTCTGCAGAAAATTGAACAACGCGCCCGGGCGCTCGGGAAACTCGAAGCGGTACACGCACTCATCCGGCACCGCCGCCGCATGGCCGCCGACCATATGGCGGATATGCAGCTTGGCCAGCTCGTTATCGGTCAAATCCAACACCGGAAAGCCCTGTTCACGCAGGCCCTGCACCAGCGCCGCACGCGGGTCGCTGTCCGGGTGGGTCTGCACGCCGACGAAAATGTGCGCCTCTTTCTCTTCGTGGTAGCGGTAGTTGAACTCGGTGATCTGGCGCTTGCCGATGGCCTCGCAGAAGGCCTTGAAACTGCCCGGTTGTTCGGGGATGGTCACGGCGATGATCGCCTCGCGCTTCTCGCCCAGTTCGGCGCGCTCGGCGACATGGCGCAGGCGGTCGAAGTTGACGTTGGCACCCGAGTCGATGCCCACCAGCACCTGGCCACTGCAACCTTCGCGCTCCACGTACTTCTTGATCCCGGCCACGCTGAGGGCGCCGGCCGGCTCGGTGATCGAGCGGGTGTCGTCGTAGATATCCTTGATCGCCGCACAGATCTCATCGGTGCTGACAGTGATCACCTCGTCGACATAATCCTTGCAGATATCGAAGGTGTGCTGGCCGATCTGCGCCACGGCCACACCATCGGCGAACAAGCCGACCTGGCTCAGCACCACCCGCTCGCCAGCGGCCATGGCCGCCTGCAGGCAGTTGGAGTCATCCGGCTCGACCCCTATCACCCGCACATCGGGGCGCAGGTATTTGACATAGGCGGCGATCCCCGCGATCAGCCCGCCGCCGCCCACCGGCACGAACACCGCATCGAGCTTGCCCGGCTGCTGGCGCAGGATCTCCATGGCCACAGTGCCCTGGCCGGCGATGGTGTGCGGGTCGTCGTAGGGGTGGATATAGATGTAGCCCTTCTCGTCCACCAGTTTCAGCGAATAGGCCAGCGCCTCGGGGAAGCTGTCGCCATGCAGCACCACCTTGCCGCCACGGGAACGCACGCCCTGCACCTTGATCTCCGGGGTGGTCTTGGGCATCACGATGGTGGCCTTGACCCCCAACACCTTGGCCGCCAGCGCCAGGCCCTGGGCATGATTGCCGGCCGAAGCGGTGACCACGCCACGCGCCTGCTCTTCGGCCGACAGCTGCGCCAGCTTGTTGTAGGCGCCACGAATCTTGAACGAGTACACCGGCTGCAGGTCTTCGCGTTTGAGCAGAATCTGGTTGCCCAGACGCTCGGAAAGCTGATGAGCGGCTTGCAGCGGGGTTTCCACCGCCACGTCATAGACGCGCGAGGTGAGGATCTTCTTGACGTACTGTTCGAGCATGGCGGGCATCGCTGGCGGCTTTTCGAGGGAGTTCGCGAGTCTACCCCAGGGTCGCGCCGAACGACCATACAAGGCGCGGGGTTTTGCCCGCCATAGGACCGGCCGCGCTATAATTCGCGCCCCTCCACTCCCACGCCAGGCCCCATGATGAACCAGGATCAACTCAAGCAAGCCGTCGCCCAGGCTGCCGTCGACTTTATTCTCCCCAAACTCGACGCCAAGAGTGTGATCGGGGTCGGCACCGGCTCCACCGCCAACTGCTTTATCGACGCCCTGGCCAAGCACAAGATGGAATTCGACGGCGCCGTCGCCAGCTCCGAGGCCACCGCCGCGCGCCTCAAAGGCCACGGCATTCCGGTGTACGAGCTGAACACCGTCAGCGACCTGGAGTTCTATGTCGACGGCGCCGACGAGAGTGATGAGCACCTCAACCTGATCAAGGGCGGCGGCGCGGCCCTGACCCGCGAGAAGATAGTTGCCGCAGTGGCGCAGACCTTTATCTGCATCGCCGACGCCAGCAAGCTGGTGCCGGTGCTCGGCGCCTTCCCGCTGCCGGTGGAAGTAATCCCTATGGCCCGCAGCCATGTCGCCCGCCAGCTGGTCAAACTCGGCGGCGACCCGGTGTACCGCGAGGGCGTGGTGACCGACAACGGCAATATCATCCTCGACGTGTTCAACCTGTCGATCACCAATCCGGCCGAGCTGGAAAGCCAGATCAACGCCATAGTCGGCGTGGTCACCAACGGCCTGTTCGCCGCGCGCCCCGCCGATCTGCTGCTGCTCGGCACCAGCGAAGGCGTAAAGACCCTTAAACGCGCTTAAGTATTTGTTCAAATGCGCTTGCCGGCCTGACCCACAAGCGCACAGCCGGGCCAGGCAAAGCGTGCAAAACTGTCAGGAGTCGGCAGACAATCCAGGCAATTGCCGTCAAGCTGCGGCTCTGCCTTAGTCACCAGGATCGCCAGGGAACCCTATGTCCGCATTCGCCTCGTCGCCCCAGGACCGCCCACTGGACCTTAGTGAACTGCTGCGCGAACTGGTCGCCCAGGGTCGGGTCGCCCAGGACAGCGCCGAGCAGTGCCTGGCGATCCGCCGCAGCGCGCTGAACACCCAGCAACACCCCCTGGAGTTTCTCGCCGCCCAGCAGCTCGACGACCTCAGCCGTCCGGGCAAGAAGCTCGACCTGGAAAACCTCACCGTCTGGCTGGCGGAGCAAAGCGGGCAGGCCTATCTGCGCATCGACCCACTGAAGATCGATGTCGCCGCCGTCACCCCGCTGATGTCCTACGCCTTCGCCCAACGCCACAAGATCCTCGCCGTGGCGGTGGACAGCGACAGCGTCACCATCGCCAGCGCGCAACCCCTGGTCAATAGCTGGGAAGCCAACCTGGTGCATGTGCTCAAGCGCCCGATCAAGCGCGTGGTGGCCAACCCGGTGGATATCCAGCGCCTGACGGTGGAGTTCTATCGCCTGGCCAAATCGGTCAGCGGCGCCACCAACACCGATCAGAAGATCAGCGGCGTGGGCAACTTCGAGCAACTGCTCAACCTCGGCGCCCAGGATCAGGAGCCGGACGCCAACGACGCGCATATCATCAATATCGTCGACTGGCTGTTCCAGTACGCCTTCCAGCAACGCGCCAGTGATATCCATATCGAGCCGCGCCGCGAGCAGGGCAGCGTGCGCTTTCGCATCGACGGCGTGCTGCATACCGTCTACCAATTCCCGCCACAGGTGACCATGGCAGTGGTCAGCCGCCTGAAAAGCCTGGGGCGGATGAACGTCGCGGAAAAGCGCAAACCCCAGGACGGCCGGGTCAAGACCAAGACCCCGGAAGGCGGCGAGGTGGAACTGCGCCTGTCGACCCTGCCCACCGCCTTTGGCGAAAAGATGGTGATGCGGATTTTCGACCCCGAAGTGCTGCTGAAAAGCTTCGACCAGCTGGGCTTCTCCCCCGACGACCTGAAGCGCTGGCTGAGCATGACCGGCCAGCCCAACGGCATCATCCTGGTCACCGGGCCGACCGGCTCGGGCAAGACCACCACGCTCTACACCACCCTCAAGCAGCTGGCCACCGACGAGGTCAACGTCTGCACCATCGAAGACCCGATCGAGATGATCGAGGGCGCCTTCAACCAGATGCAGGTGCAGAGCAATATCGACCTGACCTTCGCCAGCGGCGTGCGCGCACTGATGCGCCAGGACCCGGACATCATCATGGTCGGCGAGATCCGCGACCTGGAAACCGCCGAGATGGCGATCCAGGCGGCGCTGACCGGGCACCTGGTGCTGTCCACCCTGCACACCAACGATGCCCCCAGCGCCATCACCCGCCTGCTGGAGCTGGGCGTGCCGCACTACCTGCTCAAGGCCACCCTGCTCGGGGTCATGGCCCAGCGCCTGGTACGCACCCTGTGCCCGCACTGCAAGGCGCCGCAGGCGCTGAACGAAGACGACTGGCAGAGCCTGACCAAGCCCTGGAACGCGCCGCTACCGACCCAGGCGTGCCGCGCCGTGGGTTGCCTGGAATGCCGCGACACCGGCTACCGCGGCCGCGCCGGGGTCTACGAGATCATGCTGATCAACGATGCGATGAAGCCGCTGATCAGCGCCGACACCGACCTCATCGCCCTGCGCCGGCATGCCTTCAAGGAAGGCATGCGCAGCCTGCGCCTGTCCGGCGCGCAGAAGGTCGCCGCCGGCCTGACCACCATCGAGGAAGTGCTGCGGGTGACCCCGCAGAGCGAGCAGAAATAACGGGGAAATAGCCGGGTCAGCGGCCGGCTAGCTGCGCGGCCGCCGGTTGTTGCGGGCAATAATCGCCGCCACCTGCTGCGGCTGGCAGTTCAGGTAGGCCGAGCCGCGCAGCCAGCGCTGGTCGGCATGCCAGGCGAAGAGAAACTGCCCGCCCTTGAGCTGATCAACCACCAGCCGCGCCACCTCCGGGCGCACTGCCGGGCAACCCAGGCTGCGGCCGATACGGCCATGTTTCTGCGCCCAGCGCGGGTTCACATAGCCGGCACCGTGAATCACGATGGCACGCTCGCGAGCCAGATCATTCAGCCCAGGCTCCAGCCCGTCCATGCGCAGGGAGTAGCCATGCTTGCCGCGGTAGCTTTCCGCCGTGCGGAACAGGCCCAGACTGGATTGATGGCTACCCAGGCGATTGGAAAATACCTCGGCGAAGTTCTCCCCGGATTTACGCCCATGGGCGACGAAATCGCGCAGCAGCAAGCGCTTGCGCTGCAGATCGAAAATCCACAGACGACGTTCGGTGGAAGGACGCGAATAATCGATCACCGCCAGGCGTCTGGCCGGCTCGGCGCCATGGTTGACCGCGCACTGCATGGCCGCCAGGGCATGGCGCAGCGCCTGCTGATTGAGCCCCGGGGCATGCCGCGACAATTCCAGCAACAGCCCATCTTTCTGCGGCGCATTAGCGGCCAACAACGGCGCGCAGACAAACCACAAGCCTGCCAGGCAGAGCCAGCCAAGACGTCCCAACATATGTGTCAACACCTCTAAAGCACCCGACACCCTGTCATAAGATCCAACAGCGACCCGCCTATACTTTTCATTGAACACCCCACCCGGGAGTGCCACTCTGAGCCAAGGACTGGAGCAGTATTATTGATCAATAAATGTACATCCTACCTGAGCGCCGCGCTGCTCGCCTTGCCACTGGTCGCCAGTGCCATGGACGCTTCCACCGCTGCCAGTAACGATCTGCGCCCTCTGCTGGAAGGCCTGGCCCAACAGTGCGCGCCGTTACCGGCAAGCCTAGACGAGAATGCGCGGCAGCTGCTGAGTGACTTCTACGCCCAGCGTGACGGCCACCCGGCCTGGCGCCAGCCGCAGCAGCTGGAGCAGTTGCGCGAACAGATCGCGCTGCTGGCGGACGATGGCCTGCAGCCCCTCGAATATGCGCTACCCGTGCTGATGAGCGAAGGGTTCGGCGCGCAACGCGGCTGTGCCGACCTGCTCACCAGCCACAGTTACCTGCAGGCGCTGCTGCACCTGCGCCGTGGCCGCCTGCTGCAGCAACAGCTGGAACCGCTCTGGCAAGCCGCGGAACTAACCAGGCCGGACCCGCAACTGGCCACCCTGTCGCTGGCCCTGCTGCACCTGGACGCCCCGGCCCATGCCTTCGCCAGCGCCCGCCCGGCCAGCCCGCAATACCAGCGCCTGCGCGCCAGCTATGCGCAGCGCCGGCAACAGGCGCTGCCCAGCTGGACGACGCTGGCCGAAGGCCCCCTGCTGCGCCCGCAACGTAGCGACCCACGCCTGCCCGCCCTGCGCGAGCGACTGAGCGCCGAAGGCTACCTGGCCAACCTCAGCCCGGATCCCGACACGCTGTTCGACCCGGCAACCGAGCTGGCCCTGCAGCGCTTCCAGAGCGACCACGGGCTGCAGGCCGATGGCATCCTCGGCGCGGCCAGCCTGGCCGAACTGAACCTGTCCGCGCAAACCCGCCGCGACCAGTTGCGCGCCAATCTGGAACGCCTGCGCTGGCTGGCCGACGCGATGCACGGCAGCGAAGTGCTGATCAACGTCGCCGCCGCCGAACTGCAGGTCCTGCGCCAAGGCCAGGTGCTCTGGCGCAGCCGTACCCAAGTCGGCCGCCCCGCGCGCCAGACCCCACTGCTGGCATCGCGTATCGCCCGGCTGACCCTCAATCCGACCTGGACCGTGCCGCCGACCATTCTGCGCGAAGACAAGCTACCGGCGATCCGCGAGGATCTGGCCTACCTCGAACGCCACCAGATGAGCGTGCTCGACCGCGACGGCAACAGCCTGGACCCGCAAACGGTGGACTGGGACAACCCCGGCAATATCCTCCTGCGCCAGGCCGCCGGCATACACAACCCACTGGGCCGGGTGGCCCTGCGCTTCGCCAACCCCTTCTCGGTCTACCTGCACGACACCCCCAGCCAGCAGCTGTTCGCCAAGGCGCCGCGGCCGTTCAGCTCCGGCTGCGTAAGGGTCGAGGCAGTGGACACCCTGCTCGCCTGGCTGTTGCAACCCGACGAACTGGAGGGCGTGCAGGCGCGTATCGCCACCGGCAACACCCAGGAATATCGCCTGCAACGCCCCGCCCCCCTGCTGATCGCCTACTGGACGGTGGAGGCCGGGCAGGACGGGCAGCTGCGCTACGCCCCCGATATCTACGGCTGGGACGCGCGCCTGATCGCCGCCCTGCCGACGCAGATGCCATAAGAACCTGCCGGCGACCGGCTGCGCGTCGGCCATACCGCGTTAAAACCGGCCTCGCGAGATCGTAGACAGGCTCTTAGGCCGCCGCCGCCCAACTGTGCTTAGATATCTGACTAATCCAATCACTCAATGGAGCTTCACCACATGGAAATCGGCAGTGTCATCATTCTCTTCGTCGGCCTCGCGGTCGCCATCGTTTTCATGGGTTTCAAGGTGGTTCCCCAGGGCTTCGAATGGACGGTGGAACGCTTCGGGCGCTACACCAACACCCTGAAACCAGGCCTGAACATCATAGTGCCGGTGATGGACAAGATCGGCCGCAAGCTCAACGTGATGGAAAACGTGCTGGATATTCCGCCCCAGGAAGTGATCACCGCCGATAACGCCACGGTGCAGATCGACGCCATCTGCTTCTTCCAGATCATCAACTCGGCCCAGGCGGCATACGAGGTAAACAACCTCGAACACGCCATCCGCAACCTGGTGATGACCAATATTCGTACCGTACTCGGCTCCATGGAGCTGGACGCCATGCTTGGCCAGCGCGACGCGATCAACGAGAAGCTGCTGCGCACTGTCGACGAGGCCACCGCGCCCTGGGGCATCAAGATCACCCGCATCGAGATCAAGGACATCAGCCCACCCGCCGACCTGATGGCCGCCATGTCCGGGCAGATGAAAGCCGAACGTATCAAGCGCGCGCAGATCCTCGAAGCCGAAGGCCTGCGCGCCGCCGC
>DASUOY010000359.1:0-12832 GCA_036276395.1 Pseudomonas sp. | reverse complement strand
AGTTGCCGGCCGCCGTGGTGCACTGCTTTACCGGAGAGAAACGCGCGCTGTTCAACTACCTCGACCTGGACCTGCATATCGGTATCACCGGCTGGATCTGCGATGAGCGGCGCGGCAGCCACCTGCACCCGCTGGTCAAGGAAATCCCCGTCGACCGCCTGATGCTGGAAAGCGACTCGCCCTTCCTGCTGCCGCGCAGCCTGCGGCCCAAACCGAAAAGCGGGCGCAACGAGCCGGCCTTCCTTGTCGAGGTGCTGCGCGAAGTGGCGCTGCACCGTGGCGAGACCCAGGAGCAATTGGCCGAGCACAGCAGCGCCTGCGCCCGCGCCTTCTTTAAGTTGCCGCCCGCCCCGGCAGCCGAGTAAGCCCAAGGACTCTGTACGGACGAGCCAGCGCCAATGGCCGTGGCGTTGATGGAGATCAACGGCCGCGCCTGCACTTGTGCCCATAATGGCACTTTGCCAAACCTCCTCTCGTACCGACAGAAGACATCCGCATGAGCCACTGGGTTAGCGACCTTTCCCTTAAGTACAAATTCTGGGCCGTCAATGCGGTGGCCTTCTTCACCACCTTGCTGCTGGTGCTCTATGCCCTGCAGCTGGAACAACAGGTGCAAGGCGAGCAGGCCAAGCAGGCTGCCCAGCAGCAGGCCAGCCTGCTCAGCCGCTGGCCGGCCGAACAGCCCTGGCCCAGCGCGCCCCAGCTGCTCGGCTTTGCCGAGGGCAGCAGCCCGCGCCTGGCCAACAACCAGGGCGCCCTGCTCAGCCGCGCCCGCGGCTGGGTCGAGCTGCAGGGCGATGAGCGCGGTGGCGAACAGCTGATCGGCGCCGAGGTTATCGCCCGTGCCGATGGCCAGCGTCTGGCCGTGCTGGCCCACGCGCCGAGCCTGCTGCAGCTGTTTGTCGAACGCGCGCCCAGCTATGCGCTGGTGGTGGCGCTGTTGATGCTGATCCTGCTGGCCGCCTCGCAGCTGCTGATCCGCTTTCTGCTCAGCCACCTCAATACCCTCAAGGATGTGATGCTGCAGGTGGAGAAAAGCGGCGACCTGAGTGCCCGGGTGCCACTGGACTGCGGCGATGAGGTGGGCCAGATGGCCGGCGCCTTCAACGCCATGCAGGCCGGCTACCAGCGCATTGTCGGCATAGTGGCGCAGTCCGCCGCGCGCCTGGACGAAGGCGCCGAACGCCTGGCCGGGAGCATGCGCGAGGTGCGCCAGGGCATGCTCGCGCAGCAGAGCGAAACCGAGCAGGCCGCCACCGCGATCAATGAAATGTCGGCCACGGTGCACCATATAGCCGAGCACACGGCCGATACCCGTGACCAGTCGAAGCACGCCGAACAGCTGGCCTGTAGCGGCCAGCTGGTGGTCAACAAGGTGGCGCAATCGATTGCCGGCCTCTCCAGCGGGGTGCAGCAGACCGCGCAGATGATCGAGCGCCTGGCCGCCGACAGCCAGAAGATCAGCGGAGTAGTCAGCGAGATTCATGGGATTGCCGAGCAGACCAACCTGCTGGCGCTCAACGCCGCCATCGAAGCGGCCCGCGCCGGCGAGATGGGCCGTGGCTTCGCCGTGGTCGCCGATGAAGTGCGCAACCTGGCCAAGCGGGTGCAGGACTCCACCGACGAGATCACCCAGATGATCAACACCCTGCAGAGCGGCACCCGCGATGCCGTGGAGTTTATGCAGGACAGCTCGATCAAGGCCGACGAATGCGTCAGGCAAGCCGACGAGGCCGGCCAGGCGCTGAGCGCCATCACCGGCTCGGTGGCGCATATGCGCCAGAGCAATACCCAGATAGCCGTGGCCGCCGAACAGCAGAGCCAGGTCGCCGAAGAGATGAACCGCGCGGTGATCCGCATCCGCGATGTCACCGAGCAAACAGTCAACCAGACCACCCAGTCGGCGACCACCAGCAGCGAACTGGCTAACCTGGCGGGTGAGCTAAACAAGGCGATTCGCCAGCTTAAGCTTTAACTCTGGCCAATAACGCCACGTAGGGTGCGCTATGCGCACCACTGCTTTTTATAGCTGGTGCGCGCAGCGCACCCTACGCAGGCTGGTTTAGCCGAATACCGCCACGGTCTGCCGGCTGATCGCCAGCAGCTCGCCGCCAGGGCTCCACAGCGCGGCGGCGATATGCCCATAGCCGTCGCGGGCATGCTCGATCTGGGCGCGGTACAGGCACCAGTCCAGGGTGCTCAGATCCAGCAGCGGCTGGACGAACTCGATGGTCCAGGTCAGCGAGCTGCCCGGTGCCGGCGCGCTCAGGTGCGGCAGCACGGCCGGCGGCCAGGCATCCACCAAGGCCAGCAGGTGGGCCTCGTTGGCCGGTTCGGCGCTGCCGCCGTCGCGCAAGCGCACCCAGCCGCCCATTTCCCGCGAGGGGTTATTGGTAAAGGGCATGCCGCCGAACGCCCAGCGCATGGCCAGGAAACGGGTAAATTCCGGGGTGACCTTGGCGATATAGGGCAGCTCCTGGCACTCCTCCACCGCCTTGGCCACCGGGGCCGGCTCGGCGCTCACGCTGATGCGCGAATCCCGCCCGCTGCCGAAGCTGCCCTGCACCAGGGTCACCACCTGGCCATTCTGCACGGCGCGACCGAGCACCTGGCTGACCGCCTTGCCTTCGCGCAGCACCTCGACCTGGAAACTGATCGGCACATCCGGCTCGGCCGGACCGACAAAGGTGATCGCCAGCGAACGTGGCGGCCGCCCTGCCGGCACCTGGGCACGCATGGCTTCATACACCAGGGCCGCCATCAAGCCGCCGAAACTGGCCCGGCCCTGCGCCCAGACGGCGGGGATCAATACGGCTTGCGGGCTCTGCCGCACCGCCTGGAGTAATTCGGAAAAGCCCATAGACACCTCGACAGATAAATACTCGGGGGATCTTAGGGCAAAGTCGCGGCGCCACTGCATGGTGTTTCGGCCAATAAAGCGGATATAAAACGCCTTTTCGGCCAAAACTCGGGTTCTAGATAGAAAAACCTTCTAACAGCCGTTGTAACGCCAGATCCGCACGCTGTTCGGCATCCTGCATGGCCTGCTGCCAGGCGGGCACACAGGCTTGTAAATCCGTCTCCAGCTCGGCGCGAAGCAGCCATTGCCAGTGGTCATGCCAGTCGCCCAGGGCAGCCTGGGCCTGCTTAAGCCGGCGCAGGCTGGTGCCGGATACTTCGGCCAGTTGTGGATAGGCTTCGGCGCCGTAGCGCAGGCGCTTGATCAACAGGCGCAGGCGATGGCGGTCGTGCGCCGGATCGGCCAAGGCCCGCAACAGCTGCCTGCGCTGCTTGGCCAGACGCCGCTCGATCAGCTTGCCCAGGCCGCGCAGCTCACCAGAGGCCTGGGCCTGGCGCCAGAGTTCCGGCCAACTGTCCAGGGCCGCAAACAAGGCGGCCAATTCGGCGCTGGCCAGCAGTTGCTTATAGCCTTGCTGCAACTGCGCCTGGCGCGCCTGCACGGCCGGGCTCAGGCCCTGCGCCTGCAGATAGGCCAGCAGCACTTCGAGATCGCGCCAGGGGCCACTGAGCCGGCCCAGGGCAATGGCGCGCTGCTGCAGTTCGGCGCAGGCCGGCAACTGCTGCAGGGGACGCAGCAGGCTGCCAAGCTGGCGCAGAGCGATGCGCAGATCGTGCAGCGCCTCAGGGTCGGTTGCCGCCTGCAAGCGCTCACGGCAGCTAAACAGACGGATCTGCAGGCGCAGTAATTGGCCCAACAAACTCTCGACCAAATCAGACATGGCTGCACTCCTGTGTCAGTGCGCCCAGCTTACGCGCACGCGGGTGGCCCACAAGTGGCCGATGGTCGCACGCGCTACTGCGCTTCAATCCGGGTCAGGCGCCAGGGCAGCGCCCGTCGCAGGCTGTGCAGATGGCGGCGCAGCTGCACCGTCGACAGCGCTTGCCCGGCATAGCGCTGCGCCTCGAATGCCGCGGCGAAGGCGCGGATGGCCTGCGCCTGGGCCGGCAAGGCCTGCGCCGCGCGCTCGGCGAAGTCACGCGGGCCCTCCCCGGGCTGGCGGCGCAGGCCGTGGCGGCCGAGCAACAGCTCGAAACGGCGGAACAGGCGTTGCTGCACATCGCGTTCACGCTGCCAGGGTTTGAACAGCCAGAGCGCCAGCAGGCTCAGCAGCAGGGCGCCACCGCCCACCAGGCTGAGGGCCAGCAGGCGAGCATCGAGACGGCCGAACCAGCGCTGCAACAGCTCCAGTTGCTGCGCGCCCTGGTAACCCAGCACCCAGCGCTGCCAGCCGTAGTTAAGGTTGTCCCAGCCCATGCGCAGCTGGTTCAGCCAGCTCAACTGGCGGTAGCGCAGTGGCGACAGCGGCGAGCCTTCGAGAAAGCTCTGCTCCTCACTCAGGGCCTCCTCCAGGCCCATTTCGATCCGCTCGGGGGCGACCTGGAAGGTCGGGTCGACGCTGACCCAGCCGCGCCCCGCCTGCCAGTATTCGACCCAGGCATGGGCATCGAACTGGCGCACCTGCACATAGTTGCCCGCAGGGTTGAACTCGCCGCCCTGATAGCCGGCCACCACCCGCGCCGGAATACCCGCCGCGCGCAGCACATAGGTCATGGCCCCGGCATAGTGGGCGCAGAAGCCGCTGCGGGTCTCGAAGAGGAAATCGTCCACATTGTTCTGCCCCAGGGCCGGCGGGCGCAGGGTGTAGCGAAACGGCTCGCGGTTGAAATGGCTGAGCAACGCCTGCACCAGTTGTTCGGGCTGCGGATGGTCACGCTTGAGCTGCTCGGCCCAGGCGCGGCTGCGCGGCTCGCCCTGGGGCGGCAGTTGCAGGTTGCGCCGCGGGTTGCCGCCCATCCGCGCGGGCTCGCGCAGCGCATCCGGCCAGGAGTTGACCCGGTACAGCAGCGAGCGCTCCACCGGCAGGCGCCGCTGCAGGCGGAAGTCGCCCATCTGGCGGGTTTGCTCCAGGTCGGTTTCGCCCACATCCAGGGCAAACAGCCAGGGCTGCGCGCTGGGCTGCATGACGATGCTGTAGCTCAGCGGCGCGCCGCGCTTCTCCCAGGCCGGCGTCGGCGCCTGCTGGGTAAAGATCGACTGCGACCAGCGCCGGCCGTCGAAATGCTCCAGGGTCAGGGCGCGCCAGTAGAGCTGCTCGCGCGGCGGCATGGGGCCGTCGAAACTGGCGCGAAAGGCCAGCTCCGGCGAACGGCTGAGTTCGGCGATATCCGCCGGCGTCATGCTGTCGGCCAGGCCCGTGACGCTCTTGTTGTTGGCGATGGGCACCGCCCACAGCGGCCCCAGGCGCGGAAAGAAGACGAACAGCAGCAGCATCAACGGCAGCGCCTGCAGCAGCAAGCTGCCGGCCAGGCGCAGGGTCGGCCAGGGCTGGGTGGCCAGGGTGCTCTGTTGCAGGCCGATCAGGGCGGCGAGCAGCGCGACCACCGGCAACAGGCTGAACAGCGCCATCAGCATGCTGTCATTGAACAGGTAGGCGGTGACCACGGCAAAGAAACCGAGAAAGATCAGCACCAGGGCATCGCGCCGCGTGCGCATCTCCAGCAGCTTGAGGATAAAGGCGGCGATCAGCAGCACCACCCCGGCGTCCAGGCCCACCAGGCTGCCGCGGGAGAACAGCACCCCGACCAGCGCCGCCAGCATCAGGCCGCCCTTGGCCCAGGCATTGGGGTAGCGCGCGCGCATGCGGAAAATCTGGATGCGCCAGCTGGCGCAGCCCAGCCACAGGGCGATCACCCACAGCGGCAGATGCCCCAGGTGCGGCACGATCACCAGGGCCTGGGCCACCAGCAGCCAGGTCAGGCTGATGCGCGGAATGCCGCTGACTCGGCTCATGTCGGCTGACCGAACAGCGCCAAGGCGCGCAGGCAGGCTTCGCGGTGCGGCTCACCGCTGTCGGCGGGCAGCTCGCAGCCCGGCAGGCTCAGGGCAAAGGGCTGCTGGCGCGCGGACAGTTGCAGCACCCAATGGCAGAGCAAGGACAGCCGCGCCTCGTCATCGCCGGACAGGGCGTTGAAATCCAGATGCAGATCGCGCCCGCTGATCGAGGCGAAATCCTTGACCAACAGGCCCTGGCCGCGGGAATAGGCCTTCCAGTGCAGGCGCCGCTTGGAGTCGCCCGGTTGGTAGTGCTTCAGGCCCTGATAGTCGTCCACGCCCTGGCCGTGGGGGCGACTGCCCTCCTCGTCCTGATCATCGCTCACGCCTGCCGACAGCGGCAGATCACCGGCCAACGGGCGTGGATAGACCAGCACCGCCAGATTCAGATCGACCCAGCTCCAGGCCACCAGAATGCCAAGGGGAAAGCGGCTTTCCACCCGCAGCCGGCCGGGGCGCAACCAGCCACGGCGCAGCGCCGGCAGGCTCAACTGGCACTCGCTGAGGCCAAGGGCGGCGACATCCTGGCTTTGCAGCTCGGCCGGCGGCCAGCCCAGGCCAATCGCCTGATGGGCACGCTCGGCGCTTTCCAGATTGAGGTGAAACGCCGCCTGCTCGCCCACGAACACCGCGGGTGAACTGCCGGCCTTGAGGACCAGCCCGGCCAGGTTGCGGTAGGTGTGCAAGATGGCGACGACAAACACCGAGGCCAGCAGAAAAGTCAGGCCATAGGCCAGGCTGTTCTGGTAATTGATCGCCGCCAGCAGCATCAACAGCAGCGCCAGCATAAAGGCCGCGCCAACCTTGCTGGGCATGATAAAGATCCGCCGCTGGTTCAGCCGCACGCTGCTAGCTGCCGGAATACGCCGGGCCAGCCAGCGGTTCCAGCGCGGCTTGAGCTGCGCGATCAAAGCGCCGGCACCTCACGCAGCAGCCACTGCACCAGGCTGCCGCCGCCGTGCCCGGCCGGGTCCGCGCGTTCACGCAAACGATGGCCGACCACCGATGGCAGCACCGCCTGCACATCCTCGGGAATCACATAATCGCGGCCGTCCAGGAAGGCCCAGGCCCGCGCCGCCGACAGCAAGGCCAGGCTGGCGCGCGGCGACAGGCCCCAGGCGAACTGCGGCTGGCTGCGGGTGGCTTCCACCAGGCGCAGGACGTAGTCGATCAGCGCGTCGCTGGCGCGCACCTTGGGCACCTCGGCCTGGATCAGGGCCAACTCGCGGTGATCGAGAATCGCCTCCAGACGCGGCAGCAGGGAGCGCCGCGAGTCGCCCAACAGCAGAGCCTTTTCCGCCGCCTTGCCCGGATAACCGAGGGACAGGCGCATCAGAAAGCGGTCGAGCTGCGACTCGGGCAAGGCGAAGGTGCCGCCCTGGCTCACCGGGTTCTGCGTGGCGATCACGAAGAAGGGTTCCGGCAGCGGGCGCGTGGCACCTTCGATGGTCACCTGGCCCTCCTCCATGGCCTCCAGCAAGGCGCTCTGGCTTTTCGGCGTGGCTCGGTTGATCTCATCGGCCAGCACCAGCTCGGCAAAGATCGGCCCGGGGTGGAAGATGAACTGCCCGGTTTCCTTGTCGAACACCGAGGTGCCGAGGATATCCCCGGGCAGCAGGTCGGAGGTGAACTGGATACGCTGGAAGCTCAGGCCCAGCACCCGGGCCAGGGCCTGGCTGAGGGTGGTCTTGCCCATGCCGGGCAGATCCTCGATCAGCAGGTGTCCTTCAGCCAGTAGACAGGTCAGCGCCAGACGCACCTGTGGCTCCTTGCCAAGCACCACCTGATTGACCGCCTGCAGCACGCTTTGCAGTTTGCTGTGCATCTAACGCTCCTTAAAGGCTGAGCGCTGATGCTACTGCGCCCCATCGTCCGGGCATAGCCGCAGGAAACCTTTGCTGACGAACTTGTGCGCCGGCAATTGATCCAAGCGCCGCCGTCACGGGGCGGGCTCGCCGCCAGAACGGCGCGGGAGCACAGGGTGCAACGGGCTTTACAGGCGAAAGCGCCCGGCCATGCCCTGCAGCTCGCGCCCCAGCTCCGCCAGCTGAATGCTGGAGCTGGCGGACTCGTCCATGGCCAGCGCGGACTGGTCGGCAATATCGCGAATCGAGGTGACGCTGCGGCTGATCTCCTCCGCCACCGCCGTCTGCTGTTCGGCCGCGGCGGCAATCTGCTGGTTCATCTCGAAGATCTGGCTGACCGCGGCGGCGATTTCCGCCAGCGCGCCTTCGGTCTGGTTGGCATCCTGTACGGTCTGCGTCACCAGCACGCCGCTCTGGCGCATATCCTCCACCGAACGTCGAGTGCCCTCACGCAGGGTGGCGATCAGCCCTTCGATTTCCGCCGTGGACTGCTGGGTGCGCCGCGCAAGCGCGCGCACCTCATCGGCCACCACGGCAAAGCCACGGCCCTGCTCGCCCGCCCGCGCCGCCTCGATGGCGGCATTGAGCGCCAGCAGGTTGGTCTGTTCGGCCACGCTCTTGATCACATCCAGCACCGAGTCGATGCGCTGGGTATCCTGGCTAAGCCGCTCGATGCTCTGGGTGGTGGTCTGCATGGCGCCGGCCAGTTGATTGATCCGCCCCAGGGTCTGCTGCACCACGGCCACGCCAGTGTTGACCCGGCGGTCCGCCTGCTCGGTGGAAGACGCCGCCGCCTCGGCGTTACGCGCCACCTCATGCACGGTGGCGGTCATTTCACTCATGGCGGTGGCGACCTGATCGGTTTCCACCTTCTGCCCGTTGACGCCCAGGCGCGTCTGCTCGGTGCTGGCCGACAGCGACTGGGCGGATGCGGAAATCTGCATCACCCCGCCCTGCAAACGCCCGACCATCTCGCGCAGGTTGTTGGACATGCCCTGCATGGCCGCCTGCAACTGGCCGATCTCATCACCACGCTGCACCTCGACCCGCACACTGAGATCGCCGTCGGCGATGCGCCGCGCCTGCTCGATGACCTGCTTGAGCGGACGCACGATCAGCAGGCTGATGGTCAGCGTCGCCAGCAGGCCGATCAGCAGCGCCAGCGCCGTGGCCAGCAGGATCAACCAGGTGCTGGCCTGCAACTGCCCGTGCAGGCTGGCCTTCTGCCGCCCATAGACCTGATCGACCTGGGCCAGAATGCGCTCGGCCTGCTGCACCAGGTTCTGGTATTCGCGCTGTTGCTGCTGCAGCAATCCGGTGTATTCACCGAGCCGGTCGTTAAAGGAGTTGACGTTGCCGATCACCTCGACCAGCACCGCCGCATAGCCGGGGTCCTGCATCGCATCGAGCTCGCCGGCCAACGCCTGGGCCTCGGCGGCTTCCTGGATGCTGCTTGGAATCGCCTCGCCACTGCTGCGGCTCTGCTCCAGCAGCACCCGGGCCTGGTCCAGGGCGCGCAGCAGCAACTGATGCACCTGGCTGATCTGCCCGGCCTGCAGCACCGACTCGGCGCCCTGCTGCCCCTGGCTGCTCTTGAGCAGGTCGACGCCATCCTCGGCCAGGCCCTCCTTGAGCAAGTCCAGGCTATTGGAGGCACTGACCACCAGCCAGGTGGCGGCTTCCAGCGACAGGCGCATATTGTCGCTCTGCTCGACATAGCGATCGAAAGCCGCGCGATAGGCCGTGATGGCATCGGCCACCTGATCCAGCCCCGCCCGCTCGGCCGCCGGCAACAGGGCCTGCAGCGCGGCGCTGGCGGCAAGAATCTGCTGGGCCTGTTCGTGCAAGCGGGTGGCATGCTGTTTATCGCCGCTCAGGGCGAAATCCTGCTCGCTGCGGCGGATCTGCAGCACCTGGCTATTGATCGCGCTCATGCGTTCGAGCAGCGTCGAACGCGCCCTGACGTCCTGCAGCGCAAGAAACCCGGTGGCCGCCACCAGCGCGGTGAGCGCCAGAACAATGCCAAAGCCCACCGCCAGTTTGCTCGCCGTGCTCAAACTGGCGACCCGCCGCTGCACCACAGTCCACATAGCTCCCCCTGCCCGAATGACCGCAAGGCAGCCCTGTGCTGCCTACATTCCAGATCGGCAACATAGGAGCACAGCCGTGCTGGCGACAAGCCAGCAGGCAGGCGCTTGGTGCTAACAGCTAAACGGAGGTCGTTTTTGCCTCGATTAGGGCGGGTAGGCGTGGCTACTGACCGCCACGCCCTGGAGCATCAACCGGGACGCTGCATCTCGAAGCTATCGCGGGTGCGGCTATAGGCCATGCCGCCCAGGCGGCCGACCAGATCGAGCCTGGCGGCATCGATGCGGCCCTGCTCGTTGAGCACCGCATCGTCGATATGGGCCAGCAGCACCTCGGCGAAAATCAGGTGGCACGTGGGCTTTGCCGCCGGGTAGGCCTGGATCTGCGCCACCCGGCACTCGAAGGCCACCGGCGCGCCCAGCACCCGTGGCGGCGCCACCCGCTGCGAAGGCAGGCTGGCGATGCCGCAACGCTCGAACTCGCTGATGCCATGGGGCAACAGCGCCGCGCTGGCGTTCATTGCCTCGGCCTGGGCGAAGGACACCAGCTGGATCACCAGCTCGCCGCTGGCCTGCACATTCAGCAGGGTGTCCTTCAGGCTGCCATCGGCGCGGTGATTGACGTTGACCATCAGGGTCGGCGGGTCATCGCTGATCACCTGAAAGAAGCTGAACGGCGCCAGGTTGCTGACGCCCTCGGCCGATTGGCTGGAAACCCAGGCGATCGGCCTGGGCGTTACCGTCGCGGCCAGCCAGCGATAACACTCCTGCGCGCTTAGTGCGGTGAAATCCAGTTGCATCAACGCCCCGCCCGCGACTCGCGAATATAGAAACGTGCCCGCTCGGACTTCGCCGTGCAGCCCTTGTAACCCTCGAACTGCTGCTGGGTCTTGGCCGCCGTCAGCAGCGACAGCGCCTTGGAATAACTGACGGTGCCGGCAAACCCCTCGGCCTTGGCCAGATCCAGCTCGCGCCAGGCGGCGTCCAGCTGATTGGCGCACGAGGCGCGGTAGGCGGTTTTACCCGCGCAACCACTGAGCGCGAGAACCAGCAAGGGCAACGCAATCCACAGCTTCATCATCTAACTCCCGGAAAAGAAAGGTTATTACTCACATGCTTAAGACGGACAACGGCGAAAAAAGTGCCGCAACTCAAGGTCGGCCACGCTGACGCAAGAACTCCAGCACCGCAGCCTGCTCACCGACGAACTCGATACGCCCCGCCTTGTTCTCGCGCTGGAACACGTACATGGGGTCGTAATACTCCACCAGCAGGGCCTCGATCCAGCCACGATGGCTATCGACCTTGCCACTACTCTGCTGCTCCAGCAGGGCCTGATCCATGATCGCCGCCAAGCGCTGGTAACGCTCACCGCCCAGGCGCTTGAGGATATTCGCCAGGCTCTGCTGCAGGCGCTCGGCATAGGCCTTGAAACCTTGCTCCGCGCCGAACAGAGTCACATGCTCGGCGCACAGATCGACCACATAATCCTTGAGAATGCGCGCAACACGGCTGTCCAGGCTGTCTTCCAGCCACACCAGAGGGAAAGCCTGCATGCCCTGGTACAGCTCGAGCGGTAGCGAGCATTTGCCGATAATCCGCCCCTCGTCCTCCAGCACGAACTGCTCAAGACCGCTGGCGCGCTTTCGCAGGATATCGATGGCCAGGGCGTTCTCGAAATCGATCTGCGCCGGCTGGGCGGTGGCGCGTTTGCCGAAGCTGGAGCCACGGTGGTTGGCATGGCCCTCCAGATCCAGGCTGTTGGCCAACTGGGCGATCACCTCGGTTTTGCCGGTGCCGGTCATGCCGCCGACCAGGACGAAATCACACTGGGCCACCGCCTGCTCGGTGGTGTCCAGCAAGAAGCTGCGCATCGCCTTGTAGCCGCCGATCACCCGCGGATAGTCGATGCCCGCCTCCTCTTTCAGCCATTGCTGGACGATCTGCGAGCGCAGGCCGCCGCGAAAGCAATACAGATACCCCTCGGGATTGGCCCGGGCGAAGTTGGCCCAGGCCTGGATACGTTCGGCCTTGAGCGATCCGGACACCAGCTGATGGCCCAGCTCGATGGCGGCCTGCTGGCCTTGCTGCTTGTAGCAGGTGCCGACCTTCTGCCGTTCGAGATCGTTCATCAGCGGCAGGTTGACCACCCCGGGAAAGGCGCCCTTGGCGAATTCCACCGGGGCGCGGGCATCCATCATCGGCGTGGCGTTGAGAAACAGGCTGCGGTAGTCGCTGCTGTTATCGCGCATCAGAGCACCTCGACCGCATGGCTCTGGCGTTCCAGCAACTCGCCGATCGGCTCAAGCTGCAGGCCCAACTCGGCGGCCAGCGCCAGAAACTCCGCCTCGCCCTCGGGCGTCACGGCCACCAGCAAGCCGCCGCTGGTTTGCGGGTCGCACAGCAGCTGTTGCTGCAACTCGGACAGCGGCGCGATCTTCTCGCCGTAGCTGTCGAAATTGCGCAGGGTGCCGCCGGGTACGCAGCCCTGCTCCAGGTAATACTCGACGCCGGGCAGGCGCGGCACCTTGGCGAACTCGATGCGCGCGGTCAGGCCACTGCCCTCGGCCATTTCCAGCAGATGGCCGAGCAGGCCGAAACCGGTCACGTCGGTCATGGCGGTAACCCCGGCCAGCTTGCCGAAGCGGCTGCCGGGCTTGTTCAGGGTGCACATCCAGTCCCGCGCCAGGCCTACATCCGCGGGGCGCAGCTTGGCCTTCTTCTCGGCCGTGGTAAGGATGCCGATGCCCAGAGGCTTGGTCAGGTACAGCCGGCAGCCGGCCGTGGCGCTGTCGTTGCGCTTCATATGGCGCTTCTCCACCAGGCCGGTCACCGCCAGGCCAAAGATCGGCTCGGGGGCATCGATGGAATGACCGCCGGCCAGGGCAATACCCGCCTCATCGCACACCGCGCGGCCGCCGCGAATCACTTCGCGGGCCACCTCAGGCGGCAGCAGGTTGACCGGCCAGCCGAGAATGGCGATGGCCATCAGCGGGTCGCCGCCCATGGCGTAGATGTCGCTGATG
>DASUOY010000358.1:0-6742 GCA_036276395.1 Pseudomonas sp. | reverse complement strand
GGCGCCATTCGCCCGGCCATAGTCGCCAGCCGCGCCGCCGATGCGGACTCCTTCTATTTCCTCGCCGACTACCACGCCCTGATCAAGTGCGATGAGCCGGCGCGCATCCAGCGTTCACGCCTGGAAATCGCCGCCACCTGGTTGGCCTGCGGCCTGGACGTGGACCGGGCGACCTTCTATCGCCAGTCGGATATCCCCGAGATTCCCGAGCTGTGCTGGCTGCTTACCTGCGTGGCCGGCAAGGGCCTGCTTAACCGCGCCCACGCTTACAAGGCCTCGGTGGACAAGAACGTCGAGCAGGGCGAGGACCCGGATGCCGGCATCACCATGGGCCTGTTCAGCTATCCGGTGCTGATGGCCGCGGACATCCTGATGTTCAACGCGCACAAGGTGCCGGTGGGCCGCGACCAGATCCAGCACGTGGAAATGGCCCGGGATATCGGCCAACGCTTTAACCACCTGTTCGGCAACGGCAAGGAGCTGTTCACCCTGCCCGAAGCGGTGATCGAGGAAGACGTGGCGACCCTGCCAGGCCTCGACGGGCGCAAGATGAGCAAGAGCTACGACAACACCATCCCGTTGTTCGGCAGTGCCAAGCAGCTCAAGGATGCCGTTGCGCGCATAGTCACCGACTCCAAACTGCCGGGCGAGCCGAAAGACCCGGACAGCTCGCACCTGTTCACCCTCTATCAAGCCTTTGCCACACCGACCCAGCAGGCGGATTTCCGCGCTGCATTGGAGGGCGGTATGGCCTGGGGTGAAGCCAAGCAGGCGCTGTGCAACCTGCTGGAGGCCGAGCTGGGCGAGGCCCGCGAGCGTTACCACGCGCTGATCGAAAAGCCGGCGGACCTGGAAGATATCCTTCTGGCCGGCGCCGCCAAGGCACGCAAGACCGCCACGCCGTTCCTCGGCGAGCTGCGTGAGGCCGTGGGCCTGCGTTCGTTCCGCAGTCAGGCGGTCAGCGGCGCGGGCGAGAAGAAAAAAACCGGTAAGAGCGCGCGCTTTGTCAGCTTCCGCGACGACGACGGCAGCTTCCGCTTCCGCCTGCTGGATGCCGCCGGCGAGCAGTTGCTGCTGTCCAAGTCCTTTGCCGATGGCAAGGCGGCGGGCCTGGTCAACAAGCGTCTGCAATCCGGTGAGGCCCTGGATGTGCGTGAGCAGGACGGCGGTTTTGCCGTCTGGCTGGACGGCGAATGCGTGGCGCAAAGCCCGGCGTTTGCCGACAGCGCCGCCTGCCAGGCGGCTATCCAGCGTTTGCGTGAGGCCCTGGCACCGGCGGAATAAGCGGCTAATCGGATTTCCGCCCGCCAGCCGTGTTGGCCGATTGCCAAGCCGCGGGGGCGTCGCTAAAGTGACGCCCCCGTTTTACTTGCCCGGCTAACGAATTATGACTCCGCTAGAACGCTACCAGGCCGACCTCAAACGCCCCGAATTCTTCCATGATGCCGCCCAGGAAACTGCGGTGCGCCATCTGCAGCGGCTGTATGACGATCTGATCGCCGCGGACAAGGGCACGGCCGGCGTGTTCGGCAAGCTGTTCGCCAGAAAGCCCCAGGGGCCGGTCAAGGGCCTGTATTTCTGGGGCGGCGTCGGCCGTGGCAAGACCTATCTGGTGGATACCTTCTTCGATGCGCTGCCGTTCGAGCGCAAGGTGCGCACCCACTTCCACCGCTTTATGAAGCGCGTGCATGAAGAGATGCGCACCCTCAAGGGCGAGAAGAACCCGCTGACCATTATCGGCAAGCGTTTCGCCGATGAGGCGCGGGTGATCTGCTTCGACGAGTTCTTCGTTTCCGATATCACCGACGCGATGATCCTCGCCACTCTGTTGGAGGAGCTGTTTAAGAACGGCGTCAGCCTGGTGGCCACCTCCAATATCGTGCCGGATGGTCTGTACAAGGACGGCCTGCAGCGTGCGCGCTTCCTGCCGGCGATTGCCCTGCTCAAGCAGCACACCGAGATAGTGAACGTCGACAGCGGTATCGATTACCGCCTGCGTGCCCTGGAGCAGGCCGAGCTGTTCCACTGGCCGCTGGATGCAGCAGCCGAGGAAAGCCTGCAGAAGAGTTTTACCAGCCTGCTGCCGGAGCATTGCACGGTGCAGGAAAACGAGGCGCTGATGATCGAGAACCGCGCCATCACCGCGCGCAAGGTCGGTGATGACGTGGCCTGGTTCGAGTTCCGCGAGCTGTGCGACGGGCCGCGCAGCCAGAACGACTATATCGAGCTGGGCAAGATCTTCCACGCCGTGCTGCTGGCCAATGTGGAGCAGATGGGCGTGGCCAAGGACGATATGGCGCGGCGCTTTATCAACCTGGTGGATGAGTTCTACGACCGCAACGTCAAGCTGATCATTTCCGCCGAGGTGGAGCTGAAAGACCTCTACACCGGCGGCCGGCTGAACTTCGAGTTCCAGCGCACCCTGAGCCGCCTGCTGGAGATGCAGTCCCACGAGTTTCTCGCGCGCCCGCACAAGCCCTGATCGGGCGGGGTTAAACAAAAAAGGCTGCCCGCGGGCAGCCTTTTTTGTTCTGGCCGAACTTAGTTCTGCGCCAGCTTCTGCTGGTACTGAGCGAGCATCTTCTGCGCGTGGGCCACTTCCAGGGCTTCCATGGCATTGATCGGCTTGATCGCCACGGCGCGCTTGAGGTGTTGCAGGGCCTTGGCCTGTTCGTCGTCGCCGTACACATAGGTCAGGGCGTTGGCGTATTCGTAATGACCGATGGGCAGGTTGTCCTGGGCTTTGAAGCTGCGGCTGAAATACGTCTCCATATTGTCGGCGCTGACGCCGTAGGTCATGCGTCCGACCATCTTGCCAACCTTGCGGATCACCCCGGCCTCATAGCCGCCATACAGGGCCAGGGCGAACGGCTGTTGCGGGTGTTTGGCCAGCAGGGCCTTGAGTTCGTCGGGAATCTGCGAGGTGTAGCCGCGCTTGAGCACCACCGGCACCGACAGCTCTTCGCCCAGGCGTGCCTTGGCGTACACGCGGCCGAATTGCGCCACGGTGTCGGCCTGCACCAGCTCGCCGGCCTGGTCGGTGTAGCTGATCACCTCTTCCAGCAGCTTGTGCTTCTCGGCCTGCTCGGGCACCAGGAACATGGCGTACACCACCTGGGCGAACATCGCCGGGATCTGCCCGCCGACACCCAGGGCCAGGCCCTGTTTCTTCGCCTCGGCGAAATCGCCACGAAACATCAGGCGCCACACCTCCTGCAGCTTGGCGGCGTACAGCTCGGCCTCTTCGGGTTTGCCGGTAAAGCCGGTGTTGCCGGTAACGGTCAGCTCCAGGGCCTTGGGGTAGGTGGTGGCCATGGTCACCACCCAGTCGGCGTCGGGGAAGGGGTAGTTGGCGCCGAAACCGCGAGTCAGTTGCGGCCAGGCCTGGCGCAGCTTGTCGCCGCTGTAATCGAAGGCGCTCTGGTCGTAGGGGAAGGGCTTCCAGTCGTCGGCGGCCACAGCGCTGAAGCTGCAGGCGGCGAGCAGGGCAATAAGGGTGCGGCGCATGGCGGTCAACCTGTTGTTGTTATCAGTGCGCCGATCATAGGGCGGTGTTCTGTGCCCACCTACCCATCCAAGGATCAGTGCAGGACCAGTGGCGGTAACAGTGCCTGCGCTCAGGCGTGGCTGTCCTTGTGCTGGAACTGGCGGCGATACTGGTTGGGTGACAGTTCGGTGTGCTGGCGGAACAGCCGGGCGAAGAAGCTGGCGTCGTCGTAACCCACCTCGTAGCTGATGGTCTTGATGCTCTTGCGGGTGGCGCTGAGCAGGCCCTTGGCGGTTTCGATGCGCAGGCGTTGCAGGTAGTGCAGCGGCTTGTCGCCGGTGGCGGTCTGGAAGCGCCGCATAAAGTTGCGGATGCTCATGCCGTGCTCGCGGGCCACGTCCTCGAAACGGAACTTGTCGGCGAAGTGGTCTTCCAACCATTGCTGGATCTGCAGGATGGTCATGTCGTGGTGCAGTTTCTGCCCGCCGAAGCCGATGCGCCCCGGGGCGTAGTTGCGCTGTACTTCATAAAGGATGTCGCGGGCCACGCCCTGGGCCACGCTGGCCCCGCAGAAGCGCTCGATCAGGTAGATATACAGGTCGCAGGCCGAGGTGACGCCGCCGGCGCAGTACAGGTTGTCGGCATCCGACAGGTGTTTTTCCTGGTTCAGCAGCACCTTGGGGAAGCGCTCGGTGAACTCGTTGAAGAAACGCCAGTAGGTGGTCGCTTCCTTGCCGTCGAGCAGGCCGGCCTGGGCCATCCAGAATACCCCGGTGGCCTCGCCGCAGATCGCGCTGCCGGCGGCGTGGCGCTGTTTCAGCCAGCTGAGCACCTGCGGGTGGCGCTGGCACAATGCGTCGAAGTCGTCCCAGAAGGCCGGCAGGATGATCACGTCGGCATCCTCCAGTGCGCCATCGACCGGAATCAGTACGTCGCTGAAGCTGCGCACCGGCTGGCCGTCCGGGCTGACCAGGTGGATCTCGAAGGTCGGCGTCAGGCCCAGGCCCTGCTGCTTGCCGTAGCGCAGGCTGGCCATATGGAAGAAGTCCTTGGCTTGCATCAGGGTCGAGGCGAATACGCCTTCGGTGGCGAGAATGCTGACGCGCCGCAGCGGGGCAGATGACTGTATGGGCATAGGTATTGTTCTTTTTAAGGCTAAGTGGTCATGCGCTGGCTGGATCGTCTTATTTATTGGCGCTTGTGTCCAGTGCGACCAAGCGTTTGCTTGGCTAAAGTCGAGGCCACTTTACAACCGCCCCATCAAGCAGGTGTTGCCATGATCCCCAGAACGATTTTCAGCTCCGAGCACGAACAGTTTCGCGACAGCGTGCGCAAGTTCCTTGAGCAGGAAGCCGTGCCTTATCACGCTCAGTGGGAGAAGGATGGCCATATCGATCGCGCGCTATGGAACAAGGCGGGGGAGGCGGGGATGCTCTGCTCGCATATCCCGGAGGAATACGGCGGCATGGCGGCGGATTTTCTCTACAGCACCGTGGTGATCGAGGAGGTGGGGCGCCTGGGGCTGACCGGCATCGGTTTCTCCCTGCACTCGGACATAGTCGCGCCCTATATCCTGCATTACGGCAGCGAGGCGCAGAAGCAGCATTACCTGCCCAAGCTGGTGTCCGGTGAGATGGTCACCGCCATCGCCATGACCGAGCCGGGCGCCGGTTCCGATCTGCAGGGGGTGAAAACCACCGCCGTGCTGGATGGCGACGAGTACGTGATCAACGGCTCGAAGACCTTTATCACCAACGGCTTTCTAGCGGACTTGGTGATTGTGGTGGCCAAGACCGATCCGAAGGCCGGGGCCAAGGGCACCAGCCTGTTTCTGGTCGAAGCCAATACGCCTGGCTTCTCCAAGGGCAAGCGCCTGGAAAAGGTCGGCATGAAGGCTCAGGACACCTCCGAGCTGTTCTTCCAGGACGTGCGCGTGCCCAAGGAAAATCTGCTGGGCCAGGCCGGCATGGGCTTCGCCTACCTGATGCAGGAGCTGCCTCAGGAGCGCCTGACCGTTGGCATCGGTGCGTTGTCCTCGGCCGAGGCGGCGCTGCAGTGGACGCTGGAGTACACCCGCGAGCGCAAGGCATTCGGCAAGCCGATTGGTGATTTTCAGAACACCCGCTTCAAGCTGGCGGAGATGACCACGGAAACTCAGATCGGTCGGGTGTTTGTCGACCGCTGCCTGGAGTTGCACCTGCAGGGCAAGCTGGATGTGCCGACCGCGGCCATGCTCAAGTACTGGGGCACCGACCTGCAATGCAAGGTGCTGGATGAGTGCGTGCAACTGCACGGCGGCTACGGCTATATGTGGGAATACCCGGTAGCGCGCGCCTGGGCCGATGCGCGGGTGCAGCGCATTTACGCCGGGACCAACGAAATCATGAAAGAGATCATCGCCCGCTCGCTGTGATCGAGCGCTGAATAAAAAGCCCGGCTATTGCCGGGCTTTTTCATCCTGCTGTGCCGATCAGGGCGCTGGGTTGGGCTGGGCCTTGTGAATCGCCTCGATGCTGGCCAGCACCTCGGCAGAGAGTTTCAGCTCGCTGCTGGCCAGGTTGCTGTCCAGCTGTTCCAGGCTGGTGGCGCCGATGATATTGCTGGTGACGAATGGCTGCGCGGTGACAAAGGCCAGGGCCATCTGCGCAGGGTCGAGGCCATGTTGGCGGGCCAGGGCGACATAGCGGGCGCAGGCGGCTTCCGATTCGGGGTTGGTGTAGCGCGAGAAGCGGCTGAACAGGCTGAGGCGTGCGCCGGCCGGGCGCGCACCGTCCGCATATTTACCCGAGAGCATGCCGAAGGCCAGGGGCGAATAGGCCAGCAGGCCGCATTGTTCGCGGATGGCGATTTCCGCCAGGCCCACTTCGAAACTGCGGTTGAGCAGGTTGTAGGGGTTCTGGATTGATACGCTGCGCGGCCAGCCGCGTTGCTCGGCCAGTTGCAGGAATTTCATGGTGCCCCAGGGTGTTTCATTGGACAGGCCGATATGGCGGATCTTGCCGGCCTTGACCTGCTCGTCCAGGGCTTCAAGGGTGTCCTCCAGGGGTGTGAAGTCGCTGTCCTGATGGCGGTAGCCGAGCTGGCCGAAATAGTTGGTCGGGCGCTCCGGCCAGTGCAGCTGGTACAGGTCGATCCAGTCGGTGCGCAGGCGCTGGAGGCTGGCATCGAGCGCCGCGACTATGTGTTCTCGATTGTGCTTGAGTTGGCCGCCGCGGATATAGCTGATGCCGTTGCCGGGGCCGGCGATCTTGCTGG
>DASUOY010000357.1:0-3583 GCA_036276395.1 Pseudomonas sp. | reverse complement strand
TGGCCGCATCCGGATTGGGGTCGATAAAAATGTGCATATGGTTGAAGGCCGCCACCATCTGCAGCTTGTCCGACAGCAGCAGGCCGTTGCCGAACACGTCGCCGGCCATGTCGCCGATGCCGATGACGGTGACGTTGTCCTTCTGCACATCGATGCCGCGTTCACGGAAGTGGCGCTGCACCGAAACCCAGCCGCCCTTGGCGGTGATGCCCATGCCCTTGTGGTCGTAACCGGCCGAACCACCGGAGGCGAAGGCGTCGTCGAGCCAGAAACCGTAGTCGGCGGCGATGCCGTTGGCGATATCGGAGAAGGTCGCGGTGCCCTTGTCGGCCGCCACCACCAAGTACGGATCGTCACCATCGTGGCGCACCACGTTCTGCGGCGGCACCACGGCGCCTTCCTTGAGGTTGTCGGTAATATCCAGCAAGCCCGAGATAAAGATGCGGTAGCAGGCGATGCCCTCGGCCAGCACTTCATCACGCGAACCGCCCAGCGGCAGACGACGCGGGATAAAGCCGCCCTTGGCGCCCATCGGCACGATCACCGCGTTCTTCACCTGCTGCGCCTTGACCAGGCCCAGCACCTCGGTGCGGAAGTCCTCCTCGCGGTCCGACCAGCGCAGGCCGCCACGGGCCACGTCGCCGAAGCGCAGGTGCACGCCCTCGACCCGCGGCGAGTAGACGAAGATTTCAAACTTGGGAGTCGGCCGGGGAATATCCGGAATCGCCCGCGGGTTGAGCTTGAAGCTGAAGTAGGACTTGTTCTGCCCGGCCGCATCGGTCTGGTAGAAGTTGGTGCGCAGGGTGGCTTTGATCAGGTCCAGGTAACGGCGCAGGATGCGGTCTTCGTTAAGCACCGCGACGTTGTCCAGGGCCGCCAGGATCGCCTGTTCGAGCTTCTGCTGCTTGCCTTCAAGGTCCTCGCCGGCGAGTTTGCGCGCCAGGTAGAAACGGGTCTTGAACAGGCGCACCAGCTCCTTGGCGATATCGGCATGGTTGACCAATGTGCTGGCGATATAGCTGAGGTCAAAGCCCAGGCGGATCTGCTTGAGGTAGCGCGCATAGGCGCGCAGCAGCGCCACGTCACGCCAGGGCATGGCGGCCATCAGCACCAGGCGGTTGAAACCGTCGTTCTCCGCCTCGCCGCTGACGATGCTGACGAAGGCGCCCTGCAGGGTGTCGTTGAGCTGCTGGATATCCACATCCAGGCCCGCGGCATAGGTGAAGGCGAAGTCGTGAATCCAGAACTCGCGGCCATCGGCGCGGCGCAGCTTGTAGGGGAACTCGCCGAGCACGCGCAGGCCGAGGTTCTCCAGAATCGGCAGCACGTCCGACAGCGGCAGCGGCGTATCGGCGTGGTACAGCTTGCAATGCAGCTGCTGCTCGCCCTGGGTCAGCGGCTGGTAGAAGCTCATCACCAGTTGGCGCTCGCTGTTCAGGCTGAGCAGGTGCTGCATGTCCACCACCGCCGAATGCGGGGCGAAACGCTCGCGGTAGCCGGCCGGGAAACCGCTGGGGAATTCGGTCAGCACTTCGGTGCCCTGGGCTTCGCCGAGGCTTTCGACGATCAGGCTGCTGTAGTCGTCCTTCCACGAACGGCAGGCCTGGATGACTTCTTTTTCCAGGCGTACCGGGTCGATCTGCACGCGGTTCTTCGGGTCGATCTTGAGGATGAATTGCACCCGCGCCAGCACCGACTCGGAGAAGAAGGTCCAGAACTCGCAATCGGTGGCCTGCAGGCGCTCCATCAACACCTGCTGGATCTTCAGCCGGGTCTCGGTGGAGTAGACGTCGCGCGGCACGTAGGCCAGGCAGTAGCAGAAACGGCCGTAGGGATCGCGGCGCAGGAACACGCGGATCTTGTTGCGCTCCTGGATCTGCACGATGGCCATGGTGGTGTTGAACAGCTCATCGACCGGGGTCTGGAACAGGTCGTCACGCGGCAACACCTCCAGCACCTGGGCCAGCTCCTTGCCCAGGTGGGCGCTGCTGTCGAAGCCCGAGCGCTGCTTGATCTCCGCCACCTTGCGGCGGATATAGGGGATGTTCCATACGCTTTCGGCATACACCGCCGAGGTGTACAGGCCCATAAAGCGGCATTCCTTGATCACCCGACCCTTGGCGTCCAGCTCGCGGATCGACACCAGGTCCGGGTAGGCCGGACGGTGCACGCGGCTGGGCACGGCGGCCTTGGCGAACGACAACAGCTGCGGCCCGCGCAGGTAGCTGACCGCTTCCGCCTCGATATGCGTGTCATCGGCCTTCAGGCCCGTGCGCAGGCGCTTGGACAGCCCCAGCAGGGATTTCTCGTCATACACCAGGCTGCCGCCGCTGGCGCTATCGGCGACGGTGAATTCCTCGTAACCAAGGAAGGTGAAGTGGTCGTCGAGCAACCAGCTCATAAATACCTTGATCTCTTCCAGCTCGGCGCCTTCGACCTTGAGCTTGGCCTTGTCCAGCCAGGCCAGCAGCTCCTTGGCCTTGGCCTTCATCGGCTGGAAGTCGGCCACGCTCATGCGCACATCGCCGAATACTTCGTGCAGGGCTTTTTCCAGGGTCTTGAGTTCGCCGGTATTGGAGCAGCGGTCGATCTCCAGGAACATCAGCGCTTCCTGCTGCACATCCTTGCCCTGGGCCCCCTTGGGCAGGATTTCCTGCAGCTCGCCGCTCTTGTTGCGGCGCACGCTGAATACGCTGTTTTGCAGGGTGTGGATGCTGTAACCGCGGCGGTTCAGCTCCATGCGCACCGAGTCGACCAGAAACGGAATATCACGGTGGAGGATTTCCACGGCAGTGTGGGTCGACTGCCAGCCGTGCTTCTCGTAATCGGGGTTGAACACCCGCACTTCGGGCTTGCTCGGCTCGAAACGCTCCAGCACGCGCCAGGACGACAGGGTGCAGCCAACCAGATCGGAGAGGCGACGTTGGGTCAGCTCCTCCAGGGCGATGATGCCGAAGAATTGCTCGGCAAACAGGGCTACTTGTGGCAGGGCCTGTTCACTGACGTGCTGCGCCAGCGCCGTTTGCAGGTGGTGCTGAAAATCGGCTTTGCTGGCCGCCGTAAAGAACGCCATGGGCTTGCTCCGTTTTGCTTGTTATTCGTCAGAGGACTCGGTCAGGCAGTCGCGAGTAATGACGCCCGCCACAACCTTGTTGTTCAACGTTAGTCTAGGAGGCAGCGATTGCATTAAAGTGGCTGCCACTTAACTCTGGCGAGACACAAGACTCGCCGGTCACATTTGCCGGATGAGCTTAACGATGGAACACCGTGAAGCGCTTGTCGCGCTGCGACATTTTCTTTCAAGTCAGATCCTCGGCCAGGAAAAACTCATCGAAAGGCTGCTGATCGCCCTGCTCGCCGACGGCCATATGCTGGTCGAGGGCGCTCCCGGGCTGGCCAAGACCAAGGCGATCAAGGAGCTGGCCGAAGGCATCGAGGCCGAGTTTCACCGCATCCAGTTCACCCCCGACCTGCTCCCGGCCGATATCACCGGCACCGAGATCTACCGCCCGGAAACCGGCAGTTTCGTGTTCCAGCAGGGACCGATCTTCCACAACCTGGTGCTGGCCGATGAGATCAACCG
>DASUOY010000356.1:0-2001 GCA_036276395.1 Pseudomonas sp. | reverse complement strand
AATCCGTGCACTGCTGCTCGCCGGCATTCGTGCAGCCCGCCTGTGGCGCCAACTGGGCGGGCATCGCTGGCAGATGGTGTTCAGCCGCGGCAAGCTGCTCAAGGAACTCTATCCCCTGCTGCGTGCTTGAGCCGTGACCATCCGCTCGGTCAAGCCCATGCAGGGAGCAGCACTGCTGGCGCTCTCCGCCCTGCTGTTCTCCCTGATGGGCGTTGGTATTCGCGAAGTGTCGTTGAGTGTCAACAACGAGTCGGTGGTGTTCTTCCGCAACCTGGTCGGCGTGCTGTTCTTTCTGCCTTTGGTCCTGCTCAAGGGCGTAAGCCCGCTTAGGACCACGCGCCTGAAATCCCATCTGTGGCGCACCACCTATGGCCTGGCGGCGATGTACTGCTTTTTCTACGCCATTGCCCACCTGCCCCTGGCCGACGCCATGCTGTTCACCTACTCGGCCCCGGTATTTACCCCACTGATTGCCTGGTGGTGGCTGAAAGAGCCCTTGACCAAGCGCATGCTGATCACCACAGGCATTGGCCTGATCGGTGTATTGCTGGTGGCCAAGCCCTCGAGCGCCTTACTCAGTGGCAATACCTTGATCGGCATGGCGGCCAGTGTTCTGGCGGCGCTTGCCTTTGTCTCCATCCGCGAGATGAGCGATACCGAGCCGGCCTTTCGCATCGTCTTCTACTTCTCGCTGTTCAGTGCACTGGTTTCGGCCATCCCGTTGGCCTGGGCCTGGCAGCCAATGGCACAACACGAACTGGGCCTACTGCTGGTGATTGGTCTGCTGGCCACCGCCAGCCAGATCATCATGTCCAAAGCCTATGGTCTAGCGCCGCCGGGTTTGATCGGGCCCTTCGCCTATCTGGCAATAGTCTTCGCCGGCCTGATCGCCTGGCTGCGCTGGGGCGAAACCCCGGACCTGACCTCGCTGCTCGGCGCCGCGCTGATCTTTAGCGCCAGCCTGCTGTCCATCCGCCGCCGCTAAACGGCTACAGGCAATCGCGGCCAGGCGCCCGATTTCATGTACAATACGCGCCCTTTTCAACGCCCGATTGTCCGAGAACGCCTCCCATGCAGCTCTCCTCGCTCACTGCGGTTTCCCCCGTCGACGGCCGCTACGCCGGTAAAACCAGCGCATTGCGCCCCATCTTCAGCGAATACGGCCTGATCCGTTTCCGCGTCATGGTTGAAGTGCGCTGGCTGCAACGCTTGGCCGCCCATGAAGGCGTCACTGAAGTCGCGCCCTTCTCCGCCGAAGCCCAGGCCATTCTCAATAAGCTGGCCGAAGACTTCCAGCTGGAGCATGCCGAGCGGGTCAAGGAAATCGAGCGCACCACCAACCACGACGTGAAAGCCGTGGAGTACCTGCTCAAGGAACAAGCCGCCAAGCTGCCTGAGCTGGACAAGGTCAGCGAGTTTATCCACTTCGCCTGCACCAGCGAGGACATCAATAACCTGTCCCACGCCTTGATGCTGCGTGAGGGCCGCGACAGCGTACTGTTGCCGCTGATGCGCCAGACCGCCGAAGCCATCCGCGAGCTGGCGGTGAAATTTGCCGACGTGCCAATGCTCTCGCGCACCCACGGCCAGCCCGCCTCGCCGACCACCCTGGGCAAGGAACTGGCCAACGTGGTCTACCGCCTGGAGCGGCAGATTGCTCAGGTTGCGGCCGTGCCGCTGTTGGGCAAGATCAACGGCGCGGTGGGCAACTACAACGCCCACCTGTCGGCCTACCCGCAGATCGACTGGGAAGCCAACGCCAAGCAATTTATCGAAGGCGACCTGGGTCTGCAGTTCAACCCCTACACCACCCAGATTGAGCCGCACGACTACATCGCCGAGCTGTTCGACGCCATCGCCCGCTTCAACACCATCCTGATCGACTTCGACCGCGACGTGTGGGGCTACATTTCGCTGGGCTACTTCAAACAGAAGACCGTGGCCGGTGAAATCGGCTCCTCGACCATGCCGCACAAGGTCAACCCGATCGACTTCGAGAAC
>DASUOY010000355.1:0-6471 GCA_036276395.1 Pseudomonas sp. | reverse complement strand
GGCTTGCTGCGGAAATAGCGAGCCGCTATAAGCAAGAATCCGCCAGTCACGATACGGCAATAGGCAAAAAACCGCCTATTGCGCACCACGGCCATCCCATCGCGGCAAGCTGCGCGCGGCGCGCCCTAGTCCTGATCACTGGACAGGTAATCAGCGCGGCTCAGGCCGTGGCGCTGCATCTTCTCGTTGAGGGTGCGCCGGGGCAGCTGCAGCAGGGCCATGACCTCGGCGATATTGCCCTGGCAGTGCTGCAGGGCGCGCTGCAGGCATTGCGCCTCGAAGGCTTCCATCTGCTCGGCGAGGGACTGCACCGGCCACTCGCCCGCCGCGTCGACCTGGGCGCCCAGGCCCAGGGCATGGCGTTCGGCGGCATTGATCAACTCTCGCACATTGCCCGGCCAGTCGTGGCCGAGCAGGCGCGCCAGTTCGCCCGGGGCCAGGGCCGGCATATCCCGGCCATGGCGCTCGGCCGCCTGGCGGGCGAAGTGCTCGAACAGCAGGGCAATATCCTCGCGGCGCTCGCGCAGCGGCGGGATGCGCAGGCTGGCGACATTCAGGCGGTAATACAGGTCCTCGCGGAAACGCCCGGCCTTGACCTCGTCGAGCAGGTCCGGCTTGACCGCGCTGATCACCCGCAGGTCGACCTGGATACTGCGGTTGGAGCCCAGGCGTTCCAGGCTGCGTTCCTGCAGCACCCGCAGCAGCTTGACCTGCTGGGCCAGGGGCAGGCTCTCCACCTCATCGAGAAACAGGGTGCCGCCGTCGGCGTGTTCGATGCGGCCGATGCGCTTGCCCTGGGCGCCGGTAAAGGCGCCGCTTTCATGGCCGAACAGTTCGCTCTCGAACAGCTGCTCGGGAATCGCCGCGCAGTTCAGCGCGACAAACGGCTTGCCGGCGCGCGGGCTGAAATCATGCAGGCAGCGCGCGACCCGCTCCTTGCCGCTACCGGTGTCGCCGCGCAGGAGGATATTCACCGAGGTGCCAGCCAGTTCGAGAATCTGCCGGCGCAGAGTTTCCATCGGCTTTGATACGCCCAATAGCTGCGCCTCGATATGGTCCTTGAGGGCGAACTGCTGGCGCAGCTGGCGGTTCTCACAGACCAGGCGGCGCTTGTCCAAGGCGCGGCGCACGCTGTCGAGCAGGCGGTCGGGGGTAAAGGGCTTCTCGATAAAGTCGTAGGCGCCCTGGCGCAGCGCCTGCACCGCCATCGGCACATCGCCGTGGCCGGTAACCAGAATCACCGGCAGGTCGCGGTCCAGCTCCAGCAGCCGGTCCAGCAGTTGCAAGCCATCGGTGCCGGGCATGCGCACATCGCTGATCACTATGCCGGGGTAGTCACGGTCGACCAGCGCCAGCGCGGCATCGGCGCTGGCGCAGCTGTGCACGCGAAAGCCGGACAGCTCCAGCCACTGCTGCACCGCCTCGCGGATTGCCGCTTCATCGTCGACGACTATTACGTGCCCGGTCATATCAGCTCCTGATCAATCGGCGGCAGTCTACTGCCTGGCGTTTTGTAGGGTGCGCCGTGCGCACCGATTATGCTCGACACCGGTCTGCTGGTGCGCGCAGCGCACCCTACGAGGCTAGGGCGCTGCCGGCAGGCGCAGGGTAAATACTGCGCCCTGCTCGCCATTGGCCGCCTCCAGGCTGCCGCCCAGCTCGCGGACGATGCCGTAGGAAAGCGCCAGCCCCAGGCCCAACCCGGCGCCCACCGGCTTGGTGGTAAAGAACGGCTCGAACACATGGCCCAGCGCCTCGCTGGCTATCCCGCCGCCGCTATCGGCGATGCTTAGCAGGCACTGCTCGGCCTGGCGTTCGATACGGATCTGTAGCTGCCGCAACGGCACGCCGGCCATGGCATCCAGGGCGTTGTTCAGCAGATTGAGCAGCACCTGCTCCAGGCGGATGGCATCTCCCAGCACCAGGGCGCCCTCGTCTATCTCGCTGCATACCGCCACCTGTTCGCTGCGCAGACGCGGCGCCAGCAGTTGCAGCGCCTGCTCCAGCACATCGCTCAAACGCAGGCGCTCGCTGAGGCCGGCCGGGCTCTTGCGGGCAAAGGTCTTGAGGTGGCCGGTGAGCCCGGCAATGCGTTGCAGCAGGCCATCGATACGCTGCAGGCCCTCGCGCACATCATCCTGGCGACCGCTATCGAGCAACAGGCGCAAGCTGCCCAGCTGCATCTGCATGGCAGTCAGCGGCTGATTGATTTCATGGGCCATGGCCGCCGACATCTGCCCCAGCGCCGCCATCTTCGCCGCGTGCACCAGGCCTTCCTGGGCCTCGCGCAACTCGGCGGTGCGCAGCGCCACTTCACGCTCCAGGCGCTCACGAATGCCGGCCTGCAAACGCTGGGTCTTGCGCCGCTGGGCGAGAAACAGCAGGAGAAAGGCCAGGGTCATCCACACCCCGGCGGCGGCCAGGCGGTAGCTGCGCACGCTGTCGACCAGGGTTTTCGGCTCGTGCAGCAGGTGCAGGGTCCAGCCTTCGTCGCCCAGAGCCTGGCGCTGCCAGAGGTAATCACGCGGGCCATCCGGGCCTTCGACCCGGCGCCACTGACTGTCGCTGTCGATCTGCCGACGCAGCGTGCTGGGCAGCGGCTGCAGCGCCTGCTCGGCATATTTGCGCACCTCCACCAGCTCGGCGCGGGCCTGCTCGCTCAAGCTGTCGAGGGCGAGAAAACGCCAGGCCGGACGGTTGCTGAGGATCACCACCGAGTAGCTGTCGGCCACCAATAACACGCCGGGCTGGCTGGCCCATTCGCGCTGCAGCTCTTCCAGCTCCAGCTTGACCACCAGCACGCCGAGCACCACGCCGTTGTCGTCGCGCACCGCATGGGAGAGGAAGTAACCGGGGATGCCGGTGGTCACCCCCACCGCGAAATAACGCCCGGAGGACTGGCGCACGGCATCCTGAAAATACGGGCGGAAGGCGTAGTTGTTGCCGACGAAACTGCTCCAGTCGCGCCAGTTACTGGCCACCAGGGTTTCGCCTTGGTCGTTGAGCAGATACAGCACGTTGGAGCCAGCGGCAGTGTTGAGTTGCTCCAGGCGCTCATTGAGTGTGCTGCGCAACAGGCTGTCCGTCGGCGCGCGCAGCAGCGACTTGATATCGCTGTCCAGCGCCAGCACCTCGGGCACCGAACGGAAGCGCTCGACCAGGGTGTGGATCGACTGCGCATACAGCTGCAACTGCCCGCGCGCCTCCAGGCTGCGCGCCTGCCAGGCGCGCTGCTCGGCATAACGCCCGGCCAGCCAGATGCTCGCCAGCAGCCCGAGCAGAATCAGCAGGACGATCAGGGCAACGCGGTAACGCAGCAGAAAGGCAGACATGCGCGGCTCGCAGCGAGGCGGAACCGGCATGGTAAGACAAAACGTCAGGCGCTATCAGGCGCTATCAACAGGCTGCAGCAGGCCGTCGCTCAACCACTGGCGCAGCCAGCTGGCGGCCTGCAACGGCGCCTGATCGCCATAGTCCTGCAGCTGCGCGCACAGCTCGGCGAAACTCCAGCCAACGCGCGCCATGCCGTGCAGGGCCGCCGCTTCGCTGCGGCTCAGGCTGCGGTAGCGGCTAACCAGACCGTCACGCCAGATCAGGCAGACCTCCTCCTGCGCCAGGGGCTGGCTACCGGGAAACTCGCCCTGCTCCTTGAGCGCCTGCCAGATCGCCAGGCTGTTAAAGCGGCAGGGCAGCCATTGCACGCTGGGCACCCAGCACAGTTGCAGCTCGGGCCAGGCCTCGGCCGGCAGCGCGGCCATCTGCGCCAGGCTCAGGGGCGCGCCGGCGGGCGCATCGAAGGCCAGGGTAAAGGCCCATTCCAGGCGCGCCAGTTCGCTGAGCGGCGCGGCCTGCGCGGGCACCAGATAGCTGTCGATAAAGTCTGCCAGCTGCGCACCGAGCCAGCGCAGGCTGTAATGCCGCGACGGCTGCGCGGCGATATAGGCGCCGGCCAGGGCGTCGAATTCCGCATCGCCCAGCCACTGGTGCACGGCTCCATAGTCGCCGCGCAGGGCTTCCAGCAGACGCGCACGGTAGGCGCCGTGGTAGATCGCCAAACCCTGCTCGGCGCTTAACCCGGCGCTGCCCAACAGGCTCGCGCGCAAGGCCGGGGTGGGTGCGGCGTGCGCGGCCAGCAGATAGTCCTCCAGCTCGCGCTGCCAATCCGTCAGGCGCATGCCACGCCTCCCTTGAGTGCCTCGGCGGCCAGTGCGCGGGCCTGCCCCAGCTCGGCCAACAGCACGTCCAGCGCCGGGTAATGGTCGTCGCGTTCGAGCAGGGTGGACACCGGGCCGAGATGGCGCAGGGTGCGCTGATAGAGCTGCCAGACCGGGTCGCTGACCGGCTGATCGTGGGTGTCGATCAGGTAGCTGCCGTAGTCGCTGTGGCCGGCCAGGTGCAATTGGCGCACGCGCTGCGCCGGCAGGCCGCTGATAAAGTCCCAGGGCTCGAAACCATGGTTGCGCGCGCTGACATAGACGTTATTGACGTCCAGCAGCAGCTCGCAGCCGGTTAGCTCACAGAGGGCGGCGAGAAACTGCCATTCGCTGAACTGATCACCGGCGCAGCGCAGGTAACTGGAGACATTCTCCAGCACCAGCGGCCGCTCGATCACCTCCTGCACCTGGCGCACCCGCGCGGCCACGTGCTGCAGGCTTTCTTCGGTATAGGGCAGCGGCAGCAGGTCGTGCAGCTGGTGGGCATTGCCGCGGCTCCAGCACAGGTGGTCGGAGATCCACGCCGGCTGCACCCGCTTCGCCAATTGCTTGAGGCGATTGAGATAATCCAGATCCAGCGGATGCGGGCCGCCGATCGACAGCGACACGCCATGCATCACCAGCGGGTAGTGTTCGCCGATGGCATCCAGGTAGTAGAGGGCCTTGCCGCCCTCCACCAGGTAATTTTCCGAGACGATCTCGAACCAGTCGATAGCCGGCCGTTGTTCGAGAATGGCCTGGTAGTAGGTGCTGCGCAGGCCCAGGCCAAAGCCCAGATTGTCCGCTTGCTTGTGCATGCTCGGCTCCTCTTTAGCGATACGGGGCAGCCGCCAGGCGGCCGCCCCGGTGCGCTTACTCGCCGACTTTGCCTTTGGCGGCGTTGCACTCGGCCAGGGTCATCGACTTGAAGCCGTGGCCCTTGCAGGAGGCCTGGCCCTTGCAGCTGTTCTCGGCGGTCTTGCAGTCGTTCTGGCCTTTGCAGGAGGTTACCCCGTAGCAATGCACCTTGGCCTCTTCGGCCACCACGACGGTGCTGGACAGGCCAGCGAACAGGGTGGCGGCGGCGAATGCGATGGCGGCGCCAGTGGTAGCGGTCTTGTTGGTCATGTGCTCGTCCTCGGATGATCAGGTTAAGCCGGGCCATGCTTGTGCATGCCGGCATTCAACTAGAGCGACGAGCCGCGCAGGCGTTACAGCGACCGTGAAAATAATCGGCAGTGCGCCAAGCCAACAGCCACTCAACCCTGATCGATGCGCAGCTCGGGCACTGCGCGGCCGGCCACCAGGCGCTCGTCGACCAGGCGGATCAGCTCGGCTTCATCACGCACGCGGAACCACTCGCCGGCCGGATAGAGGCTGGCAGTCGGGCCCAGATCGCAGGGGAACTGGCACTGGCTGCGGGTGATATGCACCCCGCCCTCGCACTCCAGTTTGCCGGCGGCCTTGAGGCGCTGACGCAGGGTTTTCCACAGATCCAGGGCGCCACGCCGGGTGCAGCGCGGGCCGTTGCACAGCAACAGGCGCTGGGCGTGCGGCGGAATCTGCGACCAGGCATGGCGCTCTGGCAGCTCGGCCACGCCGACACAGCCCAGGTGCAGCTCCGGGCGCGCGATCAGCGCGCAGGCGGCCTCCACCGGCAAGCCTTCGGCCTGGCCCATGGCGCTGGCGACAAACAGCTGCTCGGGGTTGGCCTGCTGGCTTAGCTCGCTGCGCAGCCAATCGAGATGCGGGCTGCTGCTCTGCGGCTCCAGATCGATCACCAGCAGCGGCCGCTCACCCTCGGCCACGCGCTGCCAGAGCGGCGCATAGCCTTCACTGGTATCGACGATATCGGCCAGCGCCGCTTCCCCACGCAGCTCTGCCAGGCGCCGGCGAAACAGCTCGGCAAAGGAGCCAGTGGCCAGATCGGGGCCGACAAACAGAATGCGGGCGTAGGGCAAAACGGGCGTGGTCATGGCGGCCTCCAAAGCGGGGCGGCAGTCTAGCAGGGGATTTTTTGCCTTGGTGGGTAACCGCTCGGCGGCCAACTCGCCCTATAACTGCAGCGCCTCGGCCAGCGCTTCGAGGCTGACAAACTCGCGATCCACGCTTGGCAAACTCGGCCGACGCAGCAGCAGCACCGGCAGGCCCAGCTCCCGCGCCACCTGCAGTTTCGGCTCGGTGGACTGGCTGCCGCTGTTTTTGCTGATCAGCACATCGGTGCCCAGGCGGGCGAATAGCGCACGCTCCTCGTCCAGATCGAATGGCCCGCGCGCGC
>DASUOY010000354.1:0-4093 GCA_036276395.1 Pseudomonas sp. | reverse complement strand
TCAGCCTGGCCTGGCTCACCGCGCTGTGCGAGTTCCCCGGGCGGCGCTGGCTGGACTGGGCGCTGATGCTGCCGTTCGCCATTCCCGCCTATGTGCTGGCGTTCGTGTTTGTCGGCCTGCTGGATTTCGCCGGGCCGCTGCAGAGCCTGCTGCGCGAGTGGTTCGGCACGGGCGTGCGGCTGCCGCGGGTGCGTTCCACCGGCGGGGTGATCATCGTCCTGGTGCTGGTGTTCTATCCCTACGTCTATCTGCTCGCGCGCAATGCCTTCCTGGCCCAGGGCAAGGGCCTGATGGAGGCGGCGCGGGTGCTTGGCCTGGGGCCCTGGCGGGCGTTCTGGCGCGTCGCCCTGCCGATGGCGCGCCCGGCCATAGGCGCCGGCCTGGCCCTGGCGATCATGGAGACCCTGGCGGATTTCGGCGCGGTGTCGGTATTCAATTTCGATACCTTTACCACCGCCATCTACAAGACCTGGTACGGCTTCTACAGCCTGACCAGCGCCACCCAGCTGGCCAGCCTGCTGCTGCTGGCGGTGATGCTGGTGCTCTATGGCGAGCGCCGCGCCCGCGGGGCGGTGCGCCCGGTCAATGAACGGCCGCGGGGCAAGGCGCTGTACCACCTCAAGGGCGGCAAGGCCCTGGCCGCCAGTGCCTGGTGCGGCCTGGTGTTCGCCTGTGGCTTTGTGATCCCGCTGCTGCAGCTGTTGGTCTGGTTCTGGCAACGCGGCCGTTTCGATCTGGATGAGCGCTATAGCGCGCTGATTCTGCATACCCTCTACCTGGGCGCCATGGCGGCGCTGATCACGGTCGGCGTGGCCCTGCTGCTGGCTTTCGCCCGACGCCTGACGCCGACCCGGCTGATGAGTTCCACCGTCGGCCTGGCCAATCTGGGTTATGCCTTGCCCGGCTCGATGCTGGCGGTGGCGATCATGCTGGCCTTCAGTTACCTCGACCGCGAGCTGGTGATTCCGCTGTCCACTTGGCTCGGCGGCGCCGGCAAGCCGGTGTTGCTGGGCAGTCTCTCGGCGCTGCTGCTGGCCTACCTGATCCGCTTTATGGCGGTGGCCTACGGGCCGCTGGAAAACAGCCTGGCGCGGATTCGCCCCTCGCTGCCGGAGGCTTCGCGCAGCCTCGGGGTCGGCGGTATCGGCCTGTTCTGCCGGGTCTATCTGCCGCTGCTGGTGCCGGGGGCGATGTCGGCGGCGCTGCTGGTGTTCGTCGATGTGCTCAAGGAGATGCCGGCCACCCTGCTGATGCGCCCCTTCGGCTGGGACACCCTGTCGGTGCGGGTGTTCGAGATGACCAGCGAAGGCGAATGGGCGCGCGCCGCGCTGCCGGCCCTGACCCTGGTGCTGGTCGGCCTGTTGCCGGTGATTCTGCTGATCCGCCGTTCCGCGCGGCGGGTCGGGTAGGTAGGGTTAGCACCGGGCGGGCGCGGCGAAAGCCAGGATGACCCGCCCCGGTGTTGCGGCTACAATGCGCGCCATTCGCAGCGGCCCGTCAGCCTGATAGCCCGCGCCGAGCCCGGTTGTAGAGGCCCGGCCGGGTTGCCGCCGCACTGCCCAGCCCGCAAGGAGACACCCATGGGACAGCGCACACCTCTCTATGACCTGCACCTGGCCCTGGGGGCCAAGATGGTCGACTTCGGCGGTTGGGATATGCCGCTGCACTATGGCTCGCAGGTCGAGGAGCATCATCAGGTGCGCCGCGATTGCGGGGTTTTCGATGTGTCGCACATGACCGTGGTGGATGTCAGCGGCAGCCAGGCCAAGGCCTATCTGCAGCACCTGCTGGCCAACGATATCGAGCGCCTGCAGAGCGTCGGCAAGGCCCTCTACAGCGGCATGCTCAACGAGCAGGGCGGGGTGGTGGATGACCTGATCGTCTACCTGACGGCCTTTGGTTACCGCCTGGTGGTCAATGCTTCGACCCGGGACAAGGACCTGGCCTGGATGCGCCTGCAAAGCGTCGACTTCGCCGTCGAACTGCAGGAGCGCAGCGAACTGGCCATGCTGGCGATCCAGGGCCCGCAGGCGCGCAACAAGACCGCCGAGCTGGTCAGCCAATCCCGCGCCAGCCTGATCCAGAGTCTCAAGCCCTTCGAAGGCCAGCCCGATGGCGACTGGTTTATCGCTCGTACCGGTTATACCGGCGAAGATGGCCTGGAAATCATGCTGCCGGCCAGCGAAGTGGTGGCCTTTCTCAATGAACTGGTAGGCGCCGGGATCGCGCCTATCGGCCTGGGCGCCCGCGATACCCTGCGCCTGGAAGCCGGGATGAACCTGTACGGCCAGGACATGGACGAGAGTGTCACCCCGCTGGCCGCCAATATGGCCTGGACCATCGCCTGGGAGCCGGCCACTCGTGGCTTCGTCGGTCGCGCCGCACTGCAGCAGCAGAAGGCCGAGGGCGTCGGCTCCAAGCTGGTCGGCCTGGTGCTGGAGGAGCGCGGCGTGCTGCGCGCCCACCAGGTGGTGCGAGTGGCGGGCGTCGGCGAAGGCGAGATCACCAGCGGCAGTTTCTCCCCGACCCTGGGCAAGTCCATCGCCCTGGCCCGGGTGCCGGCGGCGACCAGCGAACGGGCCGAGGTGGAGATCCGCGGCAAGTGGTACCCGGTGCGGGTGGTCAAACCGACTTTTGTGCGTAACGGCAAGGCTCTTATCTGAGCCCTGATCTGGCCATGGATGGTCGAGAGCGCCCGCGTTGGAGCGGTCGCTAGGTTTTCAAAGACTTTCTTTCGGTATGGCCAAGGCCTGCTAAATTTCCATGACGGCGTGGTCGCCGTCATGTCAGATGAGGAACGACACATGAGCAATATCCCCGCCGATCTGCGTTACGCCGCCAGCCACGAGTGGGCGCGCCTGGAAGCCGATGGCAGCGTGACCGTGGGCATCTCCGATCATGCCCAGGAAGCCCTGGGTGATGTGGTGTTTATCGAGCTGCCGGAAGTCGGCAAGAGCCTCAGCGCCGGCCAGGAAGCCGGGGTGGTGGAGTCGGTCAAGGCCGCCTCGGACATCTACGCGCCGATTTCCGGTGAGGTGATCGCGATCAACGAAGGCCTGGCCGACAGCCCGGAAAGCGTCAACAGCGACCCGTACGGCAGCTGGTTCTTCAAGCTCAAGCCGAGCGACGCCAGCGAGCTGGACAAGCTGCTCGACGCCGTTGCGTACAAGGCCACGGCCGACAGCGACGCCTGATAGCCGCCGCTAAAGCAGTAAACCAAGCCTCGCCTAGTCGAGGCTTAGTTTTTTAGAGGCTTGGCCAGCTCTGCTGCAGGTAGTGCTGCTGCAACCCAGGCAGTTGCAACTGCCCGCTTAACTGAAAGCCATGGCGCCGATACAGCTCGATATTGCGCGCCTCGCCGGTTTCCAATGCCACCCCAGGGCAAGCCTGGGCCCGGCAGGCGGCCAGGGTCTGCGCCAGCAAGGCGCTACCGATGCCACGGCCCTGCTGGTCGGCGGCCACGCCAATAAACTCGATCAGGGCAAAGTTCGTTGCGCCGATCTGCTGTTCGAAGTGTTCGAGCAGCAGATCGAGGCGCTCCAAGCTGGGTGCACCGCAGCGCTCGTGAATGGCCTGGCCGGCCTGTTGCAGGCTGGCCGGGCTGATCGGTTGCTGCCCTGGGTTGTAGTAGCTCACCCCGAGCAACTCGCCGGCCTGCCAGGCCGCCAGAATAGGCAGGCGGTTGGCGCGGTGCAGATCCTGGTAGATCTGCAGGTAGGCGCGCCGGCGCTGGGCGTAACCGGGTTGTTCGCGGAACAGATACCAGGCGAGCGTCGGATCGCTGGCGAAGGCCTGGTCGAGTAGTTCCAGGGCGGCCGCATCCTGCGCCGCGGGCAGCGGCGCAATCTGCAACGGGCTCATTGGCAGGCTTCGACCTTGAGAATCACGCCGTCCTGGCCGATCACCTTGACCGCGCTGCCGGCCGGCAACTCCGGACCGCTGACCAGCCACAGCGAGTCGCCGGCCTTGATCTTGCCGCGGCCGTCCTGAATGGCTTCATGCAGGACGAACTGGCGCCCGAGAAACTCGCTGCCGCGCTGGTTCAGCCCCGGCTGGTCGGACGGCTTGGCCGAGCTGCGCTGGCGTTGCCACC
>DASUOY010000353.1:0-6153 GCA_036276395.1 Pseudomonas sp. | reverse complement strand
GTGCGGGCGCTGCGCAGGATCGGCAGGCTGTCGTCGATAAACAGGCTGCGCGCCGGATCGAAGGCGCAGTCCTGCTGCAAGGCGTGCCAGAACTGCTGGTCTTCCTTGGGGAAACCGTAATCGTGGGAGCTGATCAGTCGGTCGAAGAACGGCGCCAGTTCGATGCGCTCCAGCTTCAACTACAGCGAGTCGCGGTGTGCGTTGGTGATCAGCAGCACCTGCTTGCCGGCGGCGCGGATGGCCGCGAGAAAGGTGTCGGCATCCGGGCGCAGGGCGATCAGGTGCGCCACCTCGCGCTTGAGTTCGCGGATCGACAGATTCAGTTCGCGGCTCCAGAAATCCGTGCAGTACCAGTTGAGGGTGCCAGCGTGCTGGCGGAACAGCGGCAGCAGTTCGGCCTCGGCCAGCTCGCGGCTGATGCCATGCAGCTCGGCATAGCGCTGCGGCAGGTGCTGCAGCCAGAAGTGGTTGTCGAAGTGCAGGTCGAGCAGGGTACCGTCCATATCCAGCAGGACGGTGTCGATGGCGTTCCAGGGCAAGGCGGGCATGGTGGCTTCTTTGTGGCTGGGTTGTGCAGGCTGTCGCGCTTCGTGCAGTTCTCGTCGTGAATCGCGCAATCCGCGCCGCGGATAACTGGGCAAGCCGCGCTATGATAACCCGCTATGCCCTGCCCAGGAGCCGCCCCATGCGTCAGAAACCCACCGTACTCGCCCGCGAGATAGTCGCCAGCAGCCGCCTGTTCCGTGTCGAGGAGCTGCAGTTGCGCTTCAGCAATGGCGTGGAGCGCACCTATGAGCGCCTGGTCGGCAAGGGTGCCGGGTATGGCGCGGTGATGGTGGTGGCCATGATCGATGCCGAGCACGCCCTGCTGGTGGAGGAATACTGCGGCGGCACCGACGATTACCAGCTGTCGCTGCCCAAGGGCCTGATCGAGCCGGGCGAGGACGTGCTGGCCGCGGCCAACCGCGAGCTCAAGGAGGAGGCCGGTTTCGGCGCGCGGCAACTGGAGCACCTCACCGAACTGAGCCTGTCGCCCGGTTATATGAGCCAGAAGATCCAGGTGGTGCTGGCCTGGGACCTGTTCGAGGAGCGCCTGCCCGGCGACGAGCCCGAGCCGATGCGCGTCGACCGGGTCAACCTGCGCGAGCTGTCCAGCCTGATCCAGCATGAGCAGTTCAGCGAAGGCCGTGCCCTGGCCGCGCTGTACCTGGCCCGTGACCTATTGATGCAACGTGGAGCCTTTAGCCTGTGAGCCATCCCCTTATGAGCGGCCAGCCGCTGATTCCCGCGGTGATCGAACTGGTGCGCCAGGCCGGCGCCGCCATCCTGCCGCACTGGCGCGCTGACGTGCTGGTCAAGGAAAAAGCCGATGCCTCGCCGGTAACCGCCGCCGATATGGCCGCGCACCATATCCTCAACGATGGCCTGTTGGCCCTTGCCCCAGATATCCCGGTGCTTTCCGAGGAGGCCGCGGATATCGCCCTGAGCGAGCGGGCGCAGTGGCGCCGCTGGTGGCTGGTCGACCCGCTGGATGGCACCAAGGAATTTATCGCAGGCTCCGAGGAGTTCACCGTCAATGTGGCGCTGATCGAAAACGGCCGGGTGCTGTTCGGTGTGGTCGGCATCCCTGCCACCGGTCGCTGCTATTACGGCGGCGCCGGCCTGGGGGCCTGGCGTGCGGAGGCCAGTGGGGCGAGCGAGGCGATCGAGGTGCGCCTGGCGCCCCAGGAAGCCTTTACCCTGGTGGCCAGCCGGCGCCACTCCAGCCCGGCCCAGGAGGCCTTGCTCGCCGGGTTGGGCGAGCGCTTCGGTGATCTGCAACTGACCAGCGTCGGCAGTTCGTTGAAGTTCTGCCTGCTCGCCGAAGGCAATGCCGATTGCTACCCGCGCCTGGCGCCGACCTCGCAGTGGGACACCGCTGCGGCCCAGGGCGTGCTGGAAGGCGCGGGGGGCGAGGTGCTGAATCTCAAGGGCGAGGTGCTGAGCTATGAGGCGCGTGAGTCCCTGCTCAATCCATCCTTCCTGGCCCTGCCCGCCGCGGCCGCATGGCGCGCCGAGCTGATCCAGCTGGCCCGCGCCCTGGATTAAGCCACGGTACACTTTGCTTGGGTGATGGGTATCGCTTAGCTCAACCCATCCTACCGGTTGGATTAAGCGCAGGCCGTAGGATGGGTTAGCCGCAGGCGTAACCCATCATTGCCGCTTAGTCGAGCATATCGGCGTAGCGCTGATCCTTGGCGAACACCAGGGGCTGGGCGAAGCCCGGCACCTTGATCTGTTCGGCGCTGATCTCGATTTCCTTATCGTCGATCAGGTCGTTGCCGAAGTTGTAGATGATCCCCAGATCACCCAGCAGCGCCTGGGCGTCGTAGGCCTGGGCGGCGGCGCGGGTGGTTTCGCGGCGCGCCAGGTAGGCGGCAAAGGCCGCTGCGCCGTGGCGCTTGCGCAGCATCTTCTCGACCACATGGGGTGCCAGCAGCAGGGCGCTGGCATTGTTGCCGCCAAAACCCTTGGAGTTGATAAAGCACAGGTCCAGCTGCTCGGGCGCGCGCGCGCGGTCGGTGGTGGCGAAGCTTAGGTGCTGCTGGCGCACGTCTTCGGCCACCGCGTCGATGGTCTTGATCCCCGGGATGATGCCGTACTTGAAACTGCCCAGGGCCGAGATCACCTGGTCGCCGCTGGCGGTGGCCAGGGAATGGCCGACAAAGGCTTTCACCGCAGTCACCGGCCATTGCTCGATGGCGAAGGCTGCGGCCACGCGGTCGAGAATTTCCGATTCGGTCACCCGGTTGGCCGGGGTGCTGGAACCGTGGGCATGTACAAAGCTGCGCTCACGCACGGCATCGATACCCAGCAGCTGCACGGCGCTGGCCACGGCCTTGGCCACGGTCAGGTAGTTGCCCGGGCCAGGGGCGGAAATGGATTTCTTGAAGCCGTCGGCGTTGATAAACACATCCGGCACCGCGCCGTGGATATCGGCGCCCAGCTCCAGGGCCAGTTCGTCGTCCATCAGCACCACGAACTGGCAGGCTTCGGCCAGGGTAAAGCCGCAATTCTCGCCGAACGGGCGGCTGGCGCGGCGGAAGTCCACCTGCTCCTTGCCTTCGATCTGGCGCAGGCCGTCTTCGGTGGCCAGGGCGCCCATGGCGCCGTAGCCCTCGATGCATTCCTGATTGATCGGCGCCTCGCTGTTGCCGACTATCGCCACCCGCGCCTTGCCCGAACTGATCAGCTCGATGCCCTTCTGCAGGTTGTAGAGGAAGGTGGCGCAGGCCCCGGTGATGCTGCCGGTGGTGCCGACGCTGCCCAGCACATAGGCGTTGATAAAGTCCGCCGGCATGGTGTTGAGGCCCAGGGCCAGCTGCTTGGCGGTAACCCGGCCGCCCTTGAGGCGCGCCTGCATCAGGCCGCCGAAGCCGTTCTCGTCGAGCTGGCTCATGATGCTGCCGGCGAATACCGCCACTTCATCGGGGGCCACGCGCTGCATGATCGCCTGCCAGTCGATGCCGGTGGCGCGCAGCGCGTCGGTGACGCCGACTATGGTCATGGCCAGACCGCGCGGGTGAAAGCGCGAGTTATACAGTTCGCCCGGCTCGAAACCGCTGGGCAGCTGGCCGGCGGATTTCACCGGCAGGGCGCGGTAGCTGTCGACCTTGAACTCGCAGTTGTCGTGCAGGGTGACCAGCACTTCGCTGGCGTTCAGCTCGTCCACCGTCCAGTCGGATGGCAGCGGGTCGGGCAGTTGCTTGCGCAGGGTGATAAAGCTCAGCGGGTGCCCGGCGGTGGCGCTGATATCGATGTTCTTCTGCCAGTGGGCGGCGTCGACATCCAGGTACTGTTTCTCGATGCGCCGCACCAGGGTCGAGGCGAGGATCTGCTCGGCATGGCGGGTTTCGATATCGGCCAGGCTCAGGGCGTTGCCCTGGTTGTCCTGATAGGCGCCATCGACCACCTTGACCAGCTTCATCATTACCGCCAGGCCCGCCAGGGTCTGCTGGCGCGCGGCGCTGTCCATCGACTCGATCACGGTGCGGCGGAAACCATGGTGGAAGGAGCTGCGCCCGGCCGCGTTATAGCCACCAAAACCAACGATCACAGGTAAGCGTGAAGTCACTCGAAAACTCCTTCAAAAATGCGGCCGGGCAAGCGCAGCTAAAGCGATAAAGGCTTGCCGTGGTGGTTTCTGTGCAGGAAAAGTGCCGTAAAAACCGCTCGGCATGACCCCTTGGATGCCTATGCTGACGTGATTGCTGACTTGCGAGTCACGGTTTCGACCAAGGTAGGGCTTCGGCAAAACCCCACGGCTGCTATGGTTTCCCCAGCCTTTTGCCGGAGAGTTGCAATGCACAGCGTCAATCCTTACGAGTACGGCATGCCGCGCGATGCGGCGAATTTCCAGGCGCTCAGCCCCTTGAGCTTTATCGAGCGTGCCGCCAGCGTCTACCCGCAGCGCCTGGCGCTGATCAACGGCAGCCAGCGGCAGACCTGGGGGCAGACCTACCAGCGCAGCATCCGCCTGGCCTCGGCCCTGGCCAAGCGCGGCATCGGCCTGGGCGATACCGTGGCGGTGCTGGCGCCCAACGGCCCGGCCATGTTCGAGGCGCACTTCGGTGTGCCCATGTGCGGCGCGGTGCTCAATGCCATCAACACCCGTCTGGATGCCGAAGCCATCGCCTTTATCCTGCAGCACGGCGAGGCCAAGGTGCTGCTGGTGGACAAGGAGTTCGGCGAGTTGGTGCAGCGCGTGGTCGGTCATCTGCCCAATCCCCCGCTGCTGATCGGTATCGACGATGCGGAGTATCAGGACGGCCTGCTGATCGGCCAGCTGGATTACGAGGCGCTGCTGGCTGAGGGCGATGCCGACTATGCCTGGCAGATGCCCGCCGACGAATGGCAGGCCATCGCCCTGAACTACACCTCGGGCACGACCGGCAATCCCAAGGGCGTGGTCTACCACCACCGTGGCGCGCACCTCAATGCGCTGTCCAATGCCCTGTGTTGGGACATGAACCGCTTCCCGGTGTACCTCTGGACCCTGCCGATGTTCCATTGCAACGGCTGGTGCTTCCCCTGGACCCTGGCCGCCTATGTCGGGGTCAGCGTGTGCCTGCGCCATGTGCGCGCCGAGGCCATCTACCCGCTGCTCGCCGAGCATGGCGTCGACCACTTCTGCGGCGCGCCCATAGTGCTGAATATGCTGGCCAATGCCAGTGAGGAGCTGAAGGCGCTGAAGACCCGCCCGGTCAAGGTGCTGACCGCCGGTGCCGCGCCGCCGGCGGCGGTGATCGAAGCCATGGAGGCCCTGGAATTTCGCGTTACCCACGTCTACGGCCTGACCGAAACCTATGGCCCCAGCGTGGCCTGCGAGTGGAAGAGCGAGTGGGACAGTGAAAGCCCGCAGCAGCGCGCCCGCCTCAAGTCCCGTCAGGGCGTGCGCGCGCCGCTGCTCGACGGTCTGATGGTGGCCGACCCCGATACCCTGCAACCGGTGCCCAAGGACGGCCAGACCATCGGCGAGATCATGATGCGCGGCAACGTGGTGATGAAGGGCTACCTGAAGAACCCGTCGGCCACCGCCGAGGCCTTCGCCGGCGGCTGGTTCCACTCCGGCGATCTGGCGGTGTGGCACGCCGACGGTTATGTGGAGATCAAGGATCGGTCCAAGGACATCATCATTTCCGGCGGTGAGAACATCTCCTCCATCGAGGTGGAGGATGTGCTGTATCGCCATCCGCAGATCCTCGAGGCGGCGGTGGTGGCCATGGCCCATGAGAAGTGGGGCGAAACCCCCTGCGCCTTCGTCACCCTGAAACCGGGGGCGGAGCTGACGGCCGAGGAGGTGATCGCCTTCTGCCAGCAGCGCATGGCGCGATTCAAGGTGCCGGGCTGCGTGGTGTTTACCGCGCTGCCGAAAACCAGCACCGGCAAGGTGCAGAAGTTTGTCCTGCGCGAGCAGGCCAAGGCTTTGGCAGCGCAGAAGGCGGTGGCCTAAGAACCTGTTTATGATCTGCTGCGCGTCGGCCATCCGGCGTTAAAAACAGCCTCGGAATGCTCATTTACAGCTTGTAAACTGCGCTTCCTCGGCTGTTTTTGCCTTGTCTGGCTCTAGCTCGCGAGATCGTAAACAGGTTCTGAGATGCTTGCCCTGGATAA
>DASUOY010000352.1:0-7447 GCA_036276395.1 Pseudomonas sp. | reverse complement strand
AGGTTCGCCGTGGGGATGGTCGGCAGGGAGCGGATCAGGATGCGCCCACCGTTCCAGCGGTTGAGCTGCATATGCTTGACGTAGGTGCTGACGCACACCGGGATGATCGGCACGCCGGCGGCAATCGCCATCTGAAAGGCGCCTTTCTTGAACGGCAGCAGGCCCTGGCCGAGGTTGCGCGTGCCCTCGGGGAACACCCAGATCGAGGTGTCCTTGTGCTTGAGGGTGTCGGTGGTGGTGAGCATGGCTTGCTTGGCGCGGATGGCGTTGCCGCGATCGAGCAGCACGTTGCCGGCCAGCCAGTACAGCTGGCCGAAGAAGGGCACCCATTTCAGGCTTTTCTTGCCGATGCTGACGGTGCGCTTGGGCACCACGGCGCCCAGTACATAGAGGTCATAGTTGGACTGGTGGTTGGCCACTATCACGCAGGGCTCGGCGTGTTCGCGCAGGTTCTTTACCTCGCTGTGCAGTTGCAGGCGCAGCAGCCAGAGGGCCGGCAGGCTGTAGAGGCGGGCGCAAATACGGCTGTTATCCGGATTGAACGGGCGGCAGATACCCAGGAGCAAACCGAGAATGCCGGCGAGGATAAAGTGCACGGCCATTGCCAGCATGCGCAGAAGGAAAAGCATTTGGTACGCCCGTCATAGGAAAAAAGGCGCGCAGTGTACGGGTGTGCACTATTTTCGGCAATTGCAGCCGATCAGAGGCCCTGCCCGGGCCTGCTCAGGCCGTGGACAGGGTTCTGGCGCGGTCAGACCTTAAAGCGACCGAGCAGGCTGTCCTGCTGGCCGACCTGCTCGACCATCACCGCACATTGGCGCACCTGCTCTTCGGCGCCGCCGGACACCTCATGGCTGATATCGCGGATATTGGTGGTGTTGCGGTTGATTTCCTCGGTGGTGGCGCTCTGCTGTTCGGCGGCGGTGGCGATCTGCAGGTTCATGTCGTTGATGCGGGTGATGGCCTCGCGAATGCGCCCGAGCATGTCATTGGCGGCCCCGGCATCCTCGGCGGTCTTGCTGGCGGTGTCACGGCTCTGCTGCATGCGCGCCTCGGCCTGCTTCACCCCGGACTGCAGCTGATCGATCATCTGGCGGATTTCCTGGGTCGACTGCTGGGTGCGTGAAGCCAGGGAACGCACCTCGTCGGCCACCACCGCGAAACCACGACCGGACTCGCCGGCGCGGGCGGCCTCGATGGCGGCGTTGAGCGCCAGCAGGTTGGTCTGGTCGGCAATGCTGGTAATGACCGAGAGGATGGATTCGATATTGTGGCTGAGCTTGGCCAGTTCATTGATCGCATGGCTGGTCTCATTCATCTCTTCGGCCAGGTTCTTGATCGCCTCGGTTGAGCGCGAGACCACGCGCACGCCGTTTTCGGTCTCCTGGTTGGCGGCAATCGCCGCCTGTGCGGCGGCCTGGGCGTTGCGCGCCACCTCTTCGGCGGTGGAGGCCATTTCCTGCATGGCGGTGGCCAGCTGATCGAGCTCTTGCAATTGCTGTTGCAGGCGGTTGGCCGCCTGGTTGGCTTCGCTGGAGGTCAGGGTGGTGCTTTCGCGTACCAACTTGGAGCTGCCCATCACGTCGCTGATCAGGCTCTGCAGGTTTTGCAGGAAGCTGTTGAACTCCTTGGACACCATGGCGATTTCATCGTTGCCGGTGGCCGGCAGGCGGCGGGTCAGGTCGCCTTCGCCGCTATTGACCTCGCGCAGCGAGGCGCCCAGGTGATCCAGCGGCTTGAGCAGGCTGTTCATCAATACGCCGAGCACCAGCAGGCTGATGATCACGCCCAGGGCTGTGCCCACCACGGCGCGCCAGCTGAGGGCATTGGCCTCGGCCATGACGATGCTCTTGTCCAGCACCACGCCGATATACCAGTCCATGCCCTTGAGGTTGGATAGCGGGGTAAAGGACACCAGCAGGTCTTTATCCGCGCCATGGGCGTCCTGCAGCTCCTTGTTCAGGGCCAGGCTCTGGCCGTCAAACAGTTCGCTGTAGGCCTTGCCGTTCAGTTCGGTATTGGGGTGGGAAATGATATTGCCGCTGCGGCTGAGCAGAAAGGCGTAGCCGGCGCCGTTGAAGTCCAGGGTGTTGACCGCGTCGGAGACGGTTTTCAGGCTGATATCGCCGCCGAAGGCCCCCATAAACTGGCCGCCATCGGTAAATTTGCTCACTGCCGAGATCAGGATTTCGCCGCTGGTGGCGTCCACATAGGGTTCGGTCAAAACGGCCCGTGAGGCGCCCTTGGCCGCTGCGTACCAGGGCCGCTGGCGGGCATCCCAACCCGTCGGGACGTCCCAGTTGGGGTCGTTGGAGATGGCCTTGCCGTCGCTCTCCAGGCCGCCGAACACCAGCAGGAACTGCTCCTTGAGCACGGGCGGGTTAAAGGCCTGCTGGATACCCTCGGGGCTGAACTGCGCGTCGATGCTTTGGGCAATCATGTCGACCAGTTGCAGCTTGCCGTTGAGCCAGTTCTCGATTTGCCGAGCCAGGGCATTGCTCGACTCGGCAATGCTCGATGCCACCTGTTTATGCAGGGTGTCGCGCACCTGGCTGACCTGCGCCAGGGATAACAGGCTGGTGGTGAGAAACAGCACGATGGCGGCAGCCAAGCCAACCTTGTGGGCAATCTTCATGTCAGGCTCCAGGCAACAATCGCGAGCGGATCGGTGGGTGCCTCTAATCCTTTGGGGCAGCCTTACCTGTTAAAAGTAATACAGACTGGGAGTATTGCTTGGCGGCTTGCCATTATTTCGCCATGCAATGCAAAAGCCCGGCACTAAGGCCGGGCTTTTGGGTGAAGCGCTGGGGCATTTAAATTAGCTGCTGCTTATCCAGCTCGACCGCTTTGTCGAGGGCTTCGAGCAGCGCCTTGCGCACCTTCAGCTTGGTGTTCTTGTGCGCGGTCATGTTGATCTTCTTCATCTGCTGGGCGACCGCCTGGGCGGTTGCCTGCAGCTGTTCGGCCGGCACCACCTTGTCGAGGAAGCCTGCATCCACGGCGCTTTGCGGGTCGAACATCTCGCCATTGATCACCGAGCGATGGAAGGCCGACTTGCGCAGGCGGTCACGGGCCAGTTCGATGCCGGCGTGGTGCATGGTCATGCCGATCTGTACTTCGTTGAGGCCGATGCTGAAGGCCCCCTCGACGCCGATGCGGTAGTCGGCCGAAAGCAGGATAAAGGCACCCTTGGCCACCGCATGGCCAGGGCAGGCGACGATGATCGGGAAGGGGTGGGCGAGCATGCGGCGCGCCAGGGTCGAGCCGGCGGCAACCAGGTTGATCGCATTCTGCGGGCCCGAGGTCATTACCTTGAGGTCGTAGCCGCCGGAGAGGATGCCCGGCTGGCCGGTGATGATTACGATGGCCTTGTCCTGTTCGGCGCGATCCAGGGCCGCGTTGAAGGCGGTGATCACGTCCGGGGAAATGGCATTTACCTTGCCGTTGCACAGGGTCAGGGTGGCAATGCCATCTTCGAGTTGGTAGCTGATCAGGTCGCTCATGGTCGGGTTCCTTGGACTGAAGTGCCGCAGACGTTACCCATACGCACCGGTCAGGTAAAGCGCCGTGGCTGACTGGCTGGTCAGTGCGCGCTGCCCTTGTTGCCGCCAGCCGGCTTATTTCTCAGGGCGCTCTTCTATTTTGGCCAGCAGCGATTGGAGCCAGCCTAGGCAAGCGTTAGGACTGATCTCTGCATTTGGCATAAGCGCATGAATTTTTTGAAAAAAGATTTTGCCTTTGCGAGGCCGTTCGGCTAGATTAGCGCGCCTCGACAGACAGCAATGACCGTCGAGCCCCGGTGAAGTGTCCGAGTGGCTTAAGGAGCACGCCTGGAAAGTGTGTATACGAGAAATCGTATCGAGAGTTCGAATCTCTCCTTCACCGCCAAATAGAATTACGCAAAAGCCCGACCTAGAGTCGGGCTTTTGCGTTTCTGCGCCTATGTATTTTTCGGCAGCAGATACCTGTTTGGTGCCGTGCGGCTATTGATCTGGCGCTATGGGCGGCAGATCAATAAGGCATAGACTGAGGTGTGTTCATCTGCCTGTCGGGCCTGTGATGAAGAAGTTGTTGCCGATGCTGTTGCTGATGCTGTGCCAGCTGGCGCTTGCCGAGCCGCTCAGTATCCGAATTTGCCATGATCGCGAGCCGTTGCGGCCCTGGCGGCTGGAGGGACAGCAAGGACTGGACTTCGAGCTGGTTCGCCAGCTGGAAGCGCCACTCGGGGTACGCTTCGAGTTTATCGCCCTGCCCTGGAAGCGTTGCCTGTTCAGCCTGGAGCGTGGCCGAGTGGACGCGGCCATGGGCGTCAGCTATTCCGCTGAGCGAGCCGTCTTTGCGGTTTATCCGCCGCCCGCTGAGCAGCCGCAGGCGGCCCTGCGCATGCGCAGCGAAAGCTATGTGTTGTATCGGCGCAAGGGCGATGCGGTGCGTTGGGCCGGCGATGCCCTGGAGAACCTGCAGGGCGTGGTCGGCATTCAGCAGGGCTATTCGGTGATCGAGATGCTGGCGCGCCTGGGGGTGCCCATCGACAGTGGTGCCAGCAGTTCCGAGGCCAACTTGCATAAGTTGCTCAAGGGGCGGGTCGGCGCTGTGGTGTTGCTGGGGCAGGAGGGCGACTATTGGCTACGGCACAACCTGGACTTTCATGGGGCCCTGGAGCGCGTCGAACCGCCGTTACAGGAAAAGCATTATTACCTGGTCTACTCGCGAGCCTTTTACCAGCGTCATGCCGCGCTGGTGCAGCGCAGCTGGCAGAGCGTCGCGCTGGCGCGAAACTCAGCGCTGTTTCGCCAGCAACTGGATGCCAGCGTGCTGGATTGACCGACGGCCACGCCAGTCTTGATAAACTGCACGCCTATTGATGAGGCTGTGCATGAAGGCGAACTGGGACATTTTCTGTAGCGTTGTCGATAACTACGGCGATATCGGCGTGACCTGGCGCCTGGCGCGGCAGCTGGTCGCCGAGCATGGGCTGAGGGTACGTCTGTGGGTGGATGATCTGGGCGCCTTTGTGCGCCTCTGTCCGCAGGCGAATCCAGGGGCGGCGCTGCAGTTGCAGCAGGGCGTCGAGATACGCCAGTGGCCGCCGCAATGGCAGGCGGTAGAGCCTGCCGATGTGGTGATCGAAGCCTTTGCCTGCCAGTTGCCCGAGGCTTACGTCGCCGCCATGGCGGCGCGACCGCGCAAGGTGCTGTGGCTGAATCTGGAATACCTCAGCGCCGAGGATTGGGTCGAAGGCTGCCACGGCTTGCCGTCGCTGCAATCCAAGGGTTTGCAGAAGTTCTTCTTCTTTCCCGGCTTTACCCCAGGCAGTGGCGGCTTGCTGCGCGAGCGTGAGCTGTTGGCCCAGCGTCAGGCCTTTCAGGCTGATCAGGGGGCACGCCTGGCCTTTCTGCGCAGCATCGGTGTGCAGCCCTTGGCGGGTGCGCGGCTGATCTCGCTGTTCGCCTATGAGAACCTGGCGCTGGCCAGTTGGCTGGAGGCCCTGGCCTCTGCTCGCCAGCCCACTCAACTGCTGGTGCCGGAAGGGCGCATTCTGGCGGATCTGCAAGCCTGGCTCGGCGGCGAACCTTTGTCAGTCGGCGCTGCGCGGCAGCGTGGCCAGTTGCATATCCAGGTGCTGCCGTTTATCCAGCAAGAGCAATACGACCGCCTGCTCTGGTGCTGCGATCTGAATGCGGTGCGCGGCGAGGACTCCTTCGTGCGCGGGCAATGGGCGGGGCGGCCGCTGCTCTGGCATATCTACCGGCAGGCGGAAAACGTCCATCTGGAAAAGCTCGAAGCCTTTCTTGCGCTCTATAAGGAAGGCTTGTCGCCGGCCGCGTGGGCGGCCTTGAGTGGCTTCTGGCGCGCCTGGAATCACGGCGAGGATATGGCCGACAGCTGGCAAGCGCTGCAGGCAACCTGGCCGGAGCAGGCCGCACATGCCGAGAACTGGTGTCTAGCACGGGCCTCGCAGGCCGATCTTGCCGCGGCGCTGGTGCAGTTTTACCTAAATTGGCTATGATATGCGGCCGAGAATTCTGTAACTCCATCCAAACCCGGATATTCGTATGAAAACCGCACAAGAAATGAAGGCCAACAGTGTGGCCCTGATCGACGGCCAGCCTTGGCTGATCCAGAAAGCCGAATTCACCAAATCCGGTCGTAACAGCGCCATCGTCAAGATGAAGTTGAAGAACCTGCTGAGCGGTTCCTCGACTGAAACCGTTTACAAGGCCGACGACAAGCTTGAGCCGGTTATCCTCGACCGCGTAGCCGTGACTTACTCCTACTACAGCGAGCCGAACTACGTCTTTATGGACGAAGAGTTCAACCAGTACGAGCTGAACAAAGACGACCTGGAAAGCGTAATGCCGTACATCGTCGATGGCATGACCGACGTATGCGAAGCCGTATTCTTCGAAGGCAAAGTGGTTTCGGTTGACCTGCCGACCACCATCGTGCGCCAGATCACCTACACCGAAGGCTCCGCTCGCGGCGACACCTCCGGCAAAGTGATGAAGCCAGCCAAGCTGAGCAACGGTACCGAGATCAAGGTTGCTGACTTCTGCAACATCGACGACTGGATCGAAATCGATACCCGTACCGGCGAATACAAATCCCGCGCCAAAGCTCCGGTCTAAGATCGGCGGCAATCGCGAGAAGAAAAAGCCCGGCCTTAGCGCCGGGTTTTTTTATGGCCTGCCATCCATGGCAGCCACCCTTCGGGTCGTCGCTGCGCGACGCTAAAAATGATTCCCGATCATTTTTCTGCCTGCCGTCTGGCTTTAGCCGCGGTTCAGGCCGCTTTGCAGCGCCAGGTCCCAGGGCGCCACCGGACCGAAGCGCTGCTTGAGAAACTCCAGCAGCAGGCGGCTGCGCGAGTCGGTTTCCCGTTCCAGGCGCAGGGCGTAGATGCCACTGGGTTCGGGGGGCGGCAGGCCGTTCTCGCAGAACAATGGCAGCAGTTCGCCGCGCAGCAGGTAGTCGCTGATCAGCCAGGTCGGCAGGTGGGCGATGCCCAGGCCCGCGAGGGCGCTGAACAGCAGGGCCTCGGCGTTATTGGCGGTCATGCGCAGGCGTTTGGGCCGGCACAGTTGCAGTTTGCCGTCCTGCTCGAAACGCCAGGCATAGGGCGGCGCCAGGCCGTCCCAGTCGAGACCGTCGTGCTCCAGCAGCTCGCCGGGGCTGCGCGGCACGCCGCGCCTGGCCAGATAATCCGGGCTGGCGCAGAGCACCCGCACCATGGGCGACAGCGCCGTGGCGACCAGGCGGGTGTCGGCCAGCGGGCCGATGCGCAGCACCAGATCGACTTCGCCCAGGTGCGCGCCGTGCAGGTCGACGAAGCTGTCGATCAGGCGCAATTGCACATCCAGCCCCGGATAGGCGATGAGAAATTCGGCAATCGCCGGTGCCAGGTGGCGCCTGCCAAAGGGCGCCGGTGCGTCGATGCGAATCAAGC
>DASUOY010000351.1:0-2974 GCA_036276395.1 Pseudomonas sp. | reverse complement strand
CACCGAAGACATCACCGGCCGCATCATTGACCTCTGTGCCCCCATCGGCAAGGGCCAGCGTGGCCTGATCGTGGCGCCGCCGAAGGCCGGCAAGACCATCATGCTGCAGAACATCGCGGCCAATATCACTCGCAACAATCCCGAGTGCCACCTGATCGTGCTGCTGATCGACGAGCGCCCGGAAGAAGTGACCGAAATGCAGCGCACCGTGCGCGGCGAAGTGGTCGCCTCCACCTTCGACGAGCCGCCGACCCGCCACGTGCAGGTTGCCGAGATGGTGATCGAGAAGGCCAAGCGCTTGGTCGAGCACAAGAAAGATGTGGTCATCCTGCTCGACTCCATCACCCGTCTGGCGCGTGCCTACAACACCGTGATCCCAAGCTCCGGCAAGGTGCTGACCGGTGGTGTCGACGCCCATGCCCTGGAGAAGCCGAAACGCTTCTTCGGCGCCGCGCGTAACATCGAGGAAGGTGGTTCGCTGACCATTATCGCCACCGCGCTGGTGGAAACCGGCTCGAAGATGGACGAAGTGATCTACGAAGAATTCAAGGGCACCGGCAACATGGAGCTGCCCCTGGACCGTCGTATCGCCGAGAAGCGCGTGTTCCCGGCCATCAACATCAATCGCTCGGGCACCCGCCGCGAAGAGTTGCTGACCGCCGAAGACGAATTGCAGCGCATGTGGATTCTGCGCAAGCTGCTGCACCCGATGGATGAGATTGCCGCCATCGAGTTCCTGATCGACAAGCTGAAAGCGACCAAGACGAACGAAGAGTTCTTTATGTCGATGAAGCGTAAGTAGGACGTTCTACTGCGCCGTACAAAAGCCGGGTAAGCCCGGCTTTTGTGTTTCTGTGAATTGGCTTTCCCTTCTGAAAGACCGAGTTCGGCGCTAAACTTTGCGCCCTTATTTGGCCCGCCCGACACGAGGCTCAAACATGCAGTATCGCGACTTGCGCGACTTTATCCGCGGCCTTGAGGCGCGCGGCGAACTCAAGCGCATCCAGACGCCGGTTTCCCCTGTGCTGGAGATGACCGAAATCTGCGACCGCACCCTGCGTAAGGGTGGCCCGGCGCTGCTGTTCGAGAACCCCACGGGCTTCGACATGCCGGTGCTTGGCAACCTCTTCGGCACGCCCAAGCGAGTGGCCTTAGGAATGGGCGCCGAGGAAGTCAGCGAGCTGCGCGAGATTGGCAAGTTGCTAGCCTTTCTCAAGGAGCCCGAGCCGCCGAAAGGCCTGAAGGACGCCTGGAGCAAGCTGCCGATCTTCAAGAAGGTCCTGGCCATGGCGCCCAAGGTGCTGAAAGACGCGCCGTGCCAGGAAGTGATAGAAGAGGGCGACGACGTCGACCTGACCAAGCTGCCGGTGCAGACCTGCTGGCCCGGCGATGTCGGCCCGCTGATCACCTGGGGCCTGACCATCACCAAGGGCCCGAATAAGGAGCGGCAGAACCTCGGCATCTATCGCCAGCAGGTGATCGGCCGCAACAAGCTGATCATGCGCTGGCTCAGCCACCGTGGCGGCGCCCTGGATTTTCGTGAGTGGTGCGAGAAGTTCCCGGGCCGCCCCTACCCGGTGTGCGTGGCCCTCGGCGCGGACCCGGCGACCATTCTCGGCGCGGTCACGCCGGTGCCGGACAGCCTCTCCGAATACGCCTTCGCCGGCCTGCTGCGCGGCAACAAGACCGAGCTGGTCAAGGCCCGCGGCTCAGACCTGCAGGTGCCGGCCAGCGCCGAGATCGTCCTCGAAGGGGTGATCCATCCCGGTGAGATGGCCGATGAAGGCCCCTACGGCGACCACACCGGCTATTACAACGAGGTTGATCGCTTCCCGGTATTTACCGTCGAGCGCATCACCCGCCGGCAGAAGCCGATCTACCACAGCACCTACACTGGCCGCCCGCCGGATGAGCCGGCGATTCTCGGCGTGGCGCTGAACGAAGTGTTCGTGCCGATTTTGCAGAAGCAGTTCCCCGAGATCACCGACTTCTACCTGCCGCCAGAAGGCTGCTCGTATCGCATGGCGGTGGTCACCATCAAGAAGCAGTACCCCGGCCACGCCAAGCGCGTGATGCTCGGTGTGTGGTCGTTTTTGCGACAGTTTATGTACACCAAGTTCGTTATCGTCACCGACGACGACATCAATGCGCGGGACTGGAACGATGTGATCTGGGCCATCACCACGCGGATGGACCCCTCGCGCGACACGGTGCTGATCGACAACACCCCTATCGATTACCTGGATTTTGCCTCGCCCATCTCGGGCCTCGGCTCGAAGATGGGCCTGGACGCCACCCACAAGTGGCCGGGCGAGACCAGTCGCGAGTGGGGACGAGCTATCGTTCAGGATGAGGCGGTCAAGCAGCGCGTCGATGCGCTCTGGGCAGAACTGGGAATAGATTGATGAAAGTAACCCTCAACCCTTCAGGTGCAGTGCTTGCAGTGCAGGCCGGCGAGCGCATTCTGGATGCCGCGCGCCGCCTGGGTTACGCCTGCCCGCAGGCCTGTCGCAATGGCAATTGCCATATCTGCGCAGCGTTGCTGGTGGAGGGGCGGGTGCAGCAACAGGGCCGCGAGCTCAAGCAGGGCGAGTTGTTCACCTGCCTGGCCGAGCCCCTGGAAGATTGCGTGCTGCATTGGGATGGCGTGCTGGCGCCGGGGGAACTGCCGGTGCGCGAACTAGCCTGCCGCGTGCTGGCCTGCGACGAGCTGGGCGGCGATGTGTTTCGCCTGCGCCTGAGCACCCCGGCTGGCAAGAACCCGCGCTACCACGCCGGGCAGTACCTGCTGCTGCAGCGCGAGGATGAGGATTACGCCGCCTTCTCCCTGGCTTCGGCGCCGCATTGTGGGCGGGAGCTGGAGCTGCATATCCTGGCCCGCGATGAGGCCACCCTGGCGCTGCTCGCCCAGCTGCGCGCCACGGGCCTGGCGCGGGTGAAGATGCCGTTTGGCGACACCCATCTGGCCGAGTTG
>DASUOY010000350.1:0-3234 GCA_036276395.1 Pseudomonas sp. | reverse complement strand
CACTGCGGGCCAGGCCGCGCTGGGTCAGTTCTTCACGAATACGCAACGGCCCATAGCCGGCGCGCGCACGGTAGCCAACAAAGGCCTCCATGTAACGCGCCTCAGACAGCAAGCCTTCTTCGGCCAGGCGATCGAGTGCGGCTTCGATCAACTCATCGGCCGCCCCTCGATTGCGCAACTTGCGGGTCAGCTCGACGCGGCCGTGTTCACGTCGCGCCAGCAGATCCATGGCCGCCCGCCGCACCGCGACGGGGTTATCCAGAGCAATGGACATAGGCAGACAGATCAGGCGTCGGCGTCAGCCAAGTCATCAACCGTGGAGTTGGCCTTGACCGTCGGGCTGACCACCAGCAACTTCTCGCGGATCAAGCCCTCAATGGTACGTGCCACTTCCGGGTTGTCTTCCAGGTACTTGGCCGAGTTGGCCTTGCCCTGACCGATCTTGTTGCCCTGGTAGCTGTACCAGGCACCGGATTTCTCCAGCAGACCGAGCTGCACGCCCAGGTCGATGATCTCGCCATTGCGGTAGATGCCCTTGCCGTAAAGAATCTGGAACTCCGCCTGACGGAACGGCGGCGCCACCTTGTTCTTCACTACCTTGACGCGGGTTTCGCTGCCAACCACTTCGTCGCCTTCCTTCACCGCGCCGGTACGGCGGATGTCCAAACGAACCGAAGCGTAGAATTTCAGGGCGTTACCACCGGTGGTGGTTTCCGGGCTACCGAACATCACGCCGATCTTCATGCGGATCTGGTTGATAAAGATCACCAGGCAGTTGGCGTTCTTGATGTTGCCGGTGATCTTACGCAGCGCCTGGCTCATCAAGCGGGCCTGCAGGCCAACGTGCATATCGCCCATCTCGCCTTCGATCTCGGCCTTCGGTACCAGAGCCGCCACCGAGTCGACAATGATCACGTCGACGGCGTTGGAGCGCACCAGCATGTCGGTGATTTCCAGGGCCTGCTCGCCGGTATCCGGCTGCGATACCAGCAGGTCGTCGACGTTGACCCCCAGCTTGCCGGCGTAATCCGGGTCGAGGGCGTGTTCGGCATCGACGAAGGCGCAGGTGGCACCGAGCTTTTGCGCTTCGGCGATCACCGACAGGGTCAGGGTGGTTTTACCCGAGGACTCTGGGCCGTAGATTTCAACGATACGGCCTTTAGGCAGGCCGCCGATGCCCAGGGCAATATCCAGGCCCAGAGAGCCGGTGGAGATGGCCGGGATCGCCTGACGATCATGATCGCCCATGCGCATCACCGCGCCCTTACCGAATTGCTTTTCAATCTGGCCCAGGGCTGCCGCCAAGGCGCGCTTCTTATTCTCGTCCATTTAAGTCCTCACGTAATCAAGAAGGGCCAGCTAGCGGCCACCAACAACTGTATAAGTAGACAGTATTATTCCACAGGGCAAGTCGCCCGCCTACCCCGCGTTTGGATTTTCTTGCGCAAGCAGGCGCAACAGCCCAGCCAGCGCGGCCTCAACCGTTTGTCGGCGAACCTCGCTGCGGTTCCCGGCAAACTGCCGGCGCACACTGAATAGCTGCTCACCATCGCCCCAGGTCAGCCAGACCGTGCCCACCGGTTTCTCCGGCGAACCGCCATCCGGCCCCGCCACGCCGCTGACCGCCACTGCATAACGCGCACCGCTATGGGCCTGCGCGCCCCGTACCATGGCCTCGACCACTTCCTGGCTCACCGCGCCAACAGTGGCGAACAGCGCCTCGGGTACACTCAGCTGTTTAGTCTTCTGCGCATTGGAATAGGTGATGTAACCGGCTTCAAACCAGGCCGAGCTACCGGGAATGCGGGTAATCGCCTCGGCAATGCCGCCACCGGTGCAGGATTCGGCGGTCGTCACCTGGGCCTTGGCGGCAATCAGCTGTGCGCCCAACTCGGCAGCCAGTTGGGTCAGGGCATATTCATTAGCAGTCATCTGCACTCCGGGGTTAAAGCCAGCCAGGCCGATACCGTACACTAGGCGCTTTTGCGATTCAGCCGGACAGTTAAAACGATGAGCCAAAGCGACCTCAGTTCTCACACGCCGATGATGCAGCAGTACTGGCGGCTGAAAAATCAGCACCCGGATCAGCTGATGTTTTACCGCATGGGCGACTTCTACGAGATCTTCTACGAGGACGCGAAAAAGGCCGCCAAGCTGCTGGATATCACCCTCACCGCCCGTGGCCAATCCGCCGGCCAGGCGATTCCCATGTGCGGGATTCCCTTCCACTCGCTGGAGGGTTACCTGGCCAAGCTGGTCAAGCTGGGCGAGTCGGTGGTGATCTGCGAGCAGATCGGTGACCCGGCCACCAGCAAGGGCCCGGTGGAACGCCAGGTGGTGCGCATCATCACCCCCGGCACGATCAGCGACGAGGCGCTGCTCGATGAGCGCCGCGACAACCTGTTGGCCGCCGTACTGGGCGATGAACGCCTGTTCGGCCTGGCCGTACTGGATATCACCAGCGGCCGCTTCAGCGTGCTGGAAATCAAGGGCTGGGAGAACCTGCTGGCCGAGCTTGAGCGCCTGAATCCGGTTGAACTGTTGATTCCCGATGATTGGCCCCAGGATTTGCCCGCTGAGAAGCGCCGCGGCGCACGCCGTCGCGCGCCCTGGGACTTCGAGCGCGACACCGCCCACAAGAGCCTGTGCCAGCAATTCGGCACCCAGGATCTCAAGGGCTTCGGCTGCGAGAACCTGACCCTGGCCATCGGCGCTGCCGGCTGCCTGCTGGCCTACGCCAAGGAAACCCAACGCACCGCCCTGCCGCACCTGCGCAGCCTGCGCCATGAGCGTCTGGATGACACGGTGATTCTCGACGGCGCCAGCCGGCGCAATCTGGAGCTGGACATCAACCTGGCCGGCGGGCGCGACAACACCCTGCAATCGGTAGTCGACCGCTGCCAGACCGCCATGGGCAGCCGTCTGCTTAGCCGCTGGCTAAACCGCCCGCTGCGTGACCGAGCCACTCTCGAAGCACGCCAGGAGTCGATAGCCTGCCTGCTGGAGCGCTACCGCTTCGAGACCCTGCAGCCACAGCTCAAGGAAATCGGTGATCTGGAGCGCATCCTCGCGCGCATCGGCCTGCGTAATGCACGCCCGCGTGACCTGGCGCGCCTGCGCGATGCCCTGGCCGCCCTGCCCACGCTGCAGATGGCCATGGCCAATCTGGAAGCACCGCACCTGAGCGAGCTAGCCGGCGTAGTCAGCACCTACCCGGAACTGGCCGAGCTGCTG
>DASUOY010000349.1:0-4190 GCA_036276395.1 Pseudomonas sp. | reverse complement strand
CGCATGGCCCAGCTGGCGCTGGAAGCCGGTATCCCGGCCGGTGTGCTCAACGTGCTGCCGGGCTTCGGCCACACCGTGGGCAAGGCCCTGGCCCTGCATATGGATGTCGACACCCTGGTGTTCACCGGTTCGACCAAGATCGCCAAGCAGCTGATGATCTACGCCGGCGAATCCAATATGAAGCGCGTGTGGCTGGAAGCCGGCGGCAAGAGCGCCAATATCGTCTTTGCCGACGCGCCGGATCTCAAGGCCGCGGCCGAGGCGGCAGCGGCGGCGATCTGCTTCAACCAGGGCGAGATGTGCACCGCCGGCTCGCGTCTGCTGGTGGAGCGTTCGATCAAGGACAAGTTTATGCCCATGGTGCTGGAAGCCATGCAGGGCTGGAAAGCCGGTCACGCCCTGGACCCGGCGAGCAAGGTCGGCGCCCTGGTCGATGCCGGCCACCTCAACGCGGTGCTGGGCTATATCGAAGCCGGCCATGCGGATAAGGCCAAGCTGCTCTGTGGCGGCAAGCGCACCCTGGAAGAGACCGGTGGCGTCTACGTTGAGCCGACCATCTTCGACGACGCGCACAACGCCATGCGCATCGCCCAGGAAGAGATCTTTGGCCCGGTGCTGACGGTGATCCCGTTCGACAGCACCGAGGAGGCGATCAAGATCGCCAACGACAGCATCTACGGCCTGGCCGCGGCGATCTGGACCAGCAACCTGTCCAAGGCACACCTGGCAGCCAAGGCCCTGCGCGTCGGCAGCATGTGGGTCAACCAGTACGACGGCGGCGACATGACCGCGCCGTTCGGCGGTTTCAAGCAGTCGGGCAACGGCCGTGACAAGTCGCTGCATGCTTTCGACAAGTACACCGAACTCAAGGCGACCTGGATCAAGTTGTAACGATACCGGGGCGATTTCCTGGTCGTCGGCCATACGGCGTTGCGTCCTCGCTTTTAATGCTCACGTACTGCAGTACGCTGCGCTTAAAAGCTCCGGGGCGCCTTGTCTGGCCTTAGCCCAGAAGATCTTTGGCGCTGTCGGATGCGCTAGTTGTTTTAAAGGGGATGTTTCCCCTTGAGGTCCGCCCTTCGGGGCCGGCTCTTATGAGCCAAACCTGCGGCCGGGTTTCCTTGAATGGAAGCCTGGCCGCGTTGTTTTTGCGCCGGGTTAGCACTAGCTCGGAGCCTTTAGCTCCATGGGATGGGAGTTGAGCAGATGAATTGGGCAACCTATTTCGCCGTCAGTGCGGCGGTGGTGATAGTCGGCCTGGCGCTGGGGGTGACCCTGCCGCTGGTGTCCTTTCGCCTTGAGGCCTGGGGCTATGGGCCCTTCGCCATTGGCGTGATGGCCGGCATGCCGGCGATCGGCGTGTTGCTGGGCGCGCGCCTGACCGGGCACCTGGCCGGCTGGTTCGGTACGCCACAAACCCTGCGCCTGTGCCTGCTGGCCAGCGCGGTGTCGGTGGCCTTGCTGACCATCATGCCGAGCTATGCCCTGTGGCTGGTGTTGCGCCTGCTGATTGGCATTTCCCTGACCGTGGTGTTCGTGCTCGGCGAAAGCTGGATCAACCAGCTAGTCGAGGACCGCCTGCGCGGCCGCCTCGTGGCGCTGTACGGCACCGGCTTCGCCCTGAGCCAGCTGTGCGGGCCGCTGCTGCTGACCCTGCTGGGCAGCGAGAGTGATCGTGGCTTCTGGTTCTCCGCCGGCCTGTTGGTGTTCGGCAGCCTGTTGCTGTTGGGCCGCACCGGCGCGCCCAAGGTCGATGCGCAGAGTGCCTCGGGGCGCGGCCTGGTGGTGTTCTGCCGGGCCGCGCCGGCGATCGCTTGGGCGGTGGTGCTGTTCGCCGCGTTCGAGGCCATGGTGCTGACCCTGCTGCCGGTCTATCTGTTGCGCGAAGGCTTCGCCCAGCAACTGGCGCTGCTTATGGTCAGCACCGTGGTGGTGGGCGACGCCGCGCTGCAGCTGCCGATCGGCTGGCTGGCCGACCGGGTGCCGCGGCAAACCCTGTTTCGTTGCTGTGGTGTGGTGTTGCTGGCTTCCAGCCTGAGCATCCCGGCCCTGCTGCATACGCCGCTGATCTGGCCGGTATTGTTGCTGTTCGGTGCCAGTGCCGGCGGGCTCTATACCCTGTCGCTGATCCTGGTTGGCCAGCGCTATCGGGATGACGCCCTGGTGCGCGCCAATGCCCATATCGCCTTGCTTTGGGGCGCGGGTTGCCTGCTCGGACCGCTGAGCACGGGCGCGGCGAGCCAGTGGGTCAGCGGTCATGCGCTGCCCATGCTGATGGCAATTGGCGCAGCCGTGTTTGTCTGGCTGGCGTTTCGTCGCGGGGCTTTTGCCGAACCTGCACGCGCCCCGACAGAGTTGCCGGTGCGCGTGCAGGAGTGAGAGGCTGTGAAAAATCGCTTGCCTACTGCGGTCGCCGCCAGGCGGCAGCAACTGCGTTGCGCTACGCAAAGACGTCGGTCATTTGGCTCGCCAAACTCCCTCGTTTTTACCTAGCGCGCCTTGTTTCGCTCGCCTGACGACGCCCTCGTTACGGCCTTCGGTTTTTTCACAACCTCTGAGCTGCGATTAGCTGCCCAGGCTTTCCTTGAGACGATGCCAGAGCATGCCCAGGGCCAAGAGCGGTGAGCGCAGGTGCTTGCCGCCAGGGAAGGTCATGTGCGGCACCTTGGCGAACAGGTCGAAGCCGCTGCTGGCCTGGCCGGCGATGGCCTCGCCGAGCAGCTTGCCGGCCAGGTGAGTGGCGTTGACCCCGTGGCCGGCGTAGGCCTGGGCGTAGAACACATTGGCCTGGCCCTTGAGCCGGCCGATCTGCGGCAGGCGGTTGGCGCCGATGCCGATCATGCCGCCCCACTGGTAGTCGATCTTCACGTCGTGCAGGTGCGGGAAGACCGCCAGCATTTTCGGCCGCATATAGCCGGCGATGTCCGCCGGATCACGGCCGGAATAGTGGCAGGCGCCGCCGAACAGCAGGCGGTTGTCGGCGGATAGGCGGAAGTAGTCCACCGTCACGCGCTGGTCGCACAGTGCCATATTCTGCGGGATAAGCGCCCGCGCTTCGGCGGCGGACAGCGGCTCGGTGGCGATCACATAGCTGCCGGCGGGCAGCACCTTGCCGCCCAGCTTGCTGTTCAGGCCGTTCAGGTAGGCGTTGCAGGCGAGTACCAGATGGGTTGCGCGCACCACGCCCTGGGCGCAGTGCACCTTGACCTCGGGGCCGTAGTCGATGCGGGTCACCGCCGAATCCTCGAACAGCTGCACGCCCAGGCTCTGCGCCGCCGCGGCTTCACCGAGGGCCAGGTTGAGCGGGTGCAGGTGGCCGGAACCCATATCGATCAGGCCGCCGACATAGCGCTTGGAGCCCACCACCTCGTGCATCTGCTCCGGTTGCAGCAGGCGCAGCTCGTGGCGGTAGCCGAGGCTTTCCAGCTCGGCCTTGTCTTCGGCGAAACCTTCGAGGTGGCTGGGCTTGTTGGCCAGGTCGCAATAGCCCCAGGTCAGGTCGCAGTCGATATTGAACTGCGCGACGCGCTGGCGGACGATTTCCACCGCTTCCAGGCCCATCAGCTTCAACTCGCGCACGCCCTGGGCGCCAATCACCGACTCGAACTGCTCGACGCCGTGGCCGACCCCACGGATCAGCTGGCCGCCATTGCGCCCGCTGGCGCCCCAGCCAATCTTGTGCGCCTCCAGCACGGCCACCGAAAGGCCCTTCTGCGCCAGTTCGATGGCCGTGTTGAGCCCCGAGAAACCGCCGCCGACTATGCACACATCGACGCGCACTTCCCCCCTTAATGGCGGATAGGCCAGTTGGCGATTGACGCTGGCGGCGTAGTAGGAGGGGGCGTGCTGGTCGCTGTGCACGGCTGGCTGTTGCGGCTGGTGAACGCGGGCGTTCATGTGCGAAATCCTGTTTGGGCTGTTGTTAAAATTTGACGCAGGATAAGCGCGTGACTCGCCGCTAGCCAAGAGGGACAGCGGTAAAAACTGTTTTTCCCGGTGGCCGGTCGTCGTTTACCCGTTCAGGGCGGCGGTTGGCGGTTAAGATGCGCGGGTATTTCTCCGAGCCTGCCCATGAGTTGCACCAGCCGCAAGATCGATCAACTGCGTTTGCAGATTCCCGGCTTCGCCTGCGTGCCGGGCTGCCATGACTGCTGCGGCCCGGTGACCGCCTCGTCCGAGGAACTGGCGCG
>DASUOY010000348.1:0-3097 GCA_036276395.1 Pseudomonas sp. | reverse complement strand
GCCAGGCGGCGATATTGTCGCGGGTGGTGGCGGCAATCGCGGCCAGGGCCTCATGGGTGAGGAAGGCCTGGTGCGCGGTGATCAGTACATTGGGGAAGCTCAGCAGGCGGGCCAGCACATCGTCCTGCAGCGGTTGGTCGGAGCAGTCTTCGAAGAACAGTTCTGCTTCCTCTTCATAGACATCCAGGCCGAGGTAGCCCAGTTGGCCGCTTTTCAGTGCGCCGATCAGTGCCGGGGTGTCGATCAGGGCGCCGCGGCCGGTGTTGATCAGCATCACGCCGCGCTTCATTTGTTGCAGGCGCTCGGCGTTGATCAGGTGGTGGGTGGTCGGCGTCAGCGGGCAGTGCAGGCTGAGGATATCGCTATGGCTGAGCAGTTCAGCCAGTTCCACCTGGCGGGCGCCGGGCGGTAGTTCGCCGAGAGGCTGGGGATCGTTGAGCAGCAACTGGCAGCCGAAGCCGGCCATCAGTCGGGCGAACGTCAGGCCGATCTGGCCGGTGCCGATAATGCCGACGGTCTTGCCATGGATATCGAAGCCAGTCAGCCCGTGCAGGGAGAAGTCGCCTTCGCGGGTGCGGTTGAAGGCACGGTGGGTGCGGCGGTTTAGGGTCAGGATCAGCGCCAGGGCGTGTTCGGCCACGGCATGGGGCGAATAGGCGGGCACTCTCACCACACAGAGGCCGAGACGCTTGGCGGCCTGCAGGTCGACATGGTTGTAGCCGGCCGAGCGCAGGGCAATCAGGCGCGTGCCGCCAGCGGCGAGGCGTTGCAGCACTGCGGCGCCAAGGTCGTCATTGATAAAGGCGCACACCACCTCATGGCCGTCGGCCAGGCTGGCGCTGTCCAGGCGCAGGCGGGCCTCGGCGAAATTCAGTTGCCAGTTATCGGGCATGCCGGCAGCCAGAAAGCTCTGCTGGTCGTAGGGTTTGCTGCTAAACAGGATGATCCGCATGGCGCGCTCCGGCGTGGGCATCAGGCGCTGACCTGGGTTTCACGGGCCAGGCGCTCGATGGCCGCGTCCAGTTCGTCCAGGGCCTGTTGCGCGCCTGGGTCATTCTGCTTGAGCAGGGTTTCGCTGCGCTGGCAGGCGGCGCGCAATTGCGGCACGCCGCAGTAACGGGTGGCACCGTGCAGGCGGTGCACGCGCTCGATCAGGCTGTTGCGTTCGCCGGCGCTACGGGCCTGGCGAATGGCCTGGCGATCGGTGGCCAGGCCGGCCAGCAGCATGCTCAGCATATCGGCGGCCAGGTCCGCCTTGCCGGCGGCCAGGCGCAGGCCTTCTTCGGCATCCAGCACGTTCAGGTTGTTATTGGCGCCTTCACCGGGCAGTTCGCTGGCTTGATTGCGCAGGGCCAGCCCGGTCCACTTCAGCACCACCTGGGCCAGCTGGCGTTCGCTGATGGGTTTGGTCAGGTAGTCGTCGAGGCCGGACTGCAGCAGGGCGCGCTTTTCATTGGCCAGGGCGTGGGCGGTCAGGGCGACTATGGGCACGGGATTCTGCCCGCGTTCGGTTTCCACCTGACGAATCGCCTCGGTGGCCTGGCGGCCGTCCATGCCGGGCATCTGTACGTCCATAAAGATCAGGTCGAAGACTTGCAAACGGGCTTTTTCCAGGGCCTCGTAGCCGCTGTTGGCGGTGCTTACGGTGGCCCCCATATCGTTCAGCAGGGTTTGCACCAGCAGCAGGTTGGCCGGGTTGTCGTCGACGCAGAGAATCAAGGGCGCCCGGCTGGGTGCGGTGTTGGCCGTTTCGCTGCGCACATGACGCGGGCTGATCAGTTGGGCCAGGCCGCGTTGCAGTTTGCGCGTGCAGGCCGGTTTGGCCTGCAGTTGGCTGTAAGCATCCGGCAGCAGGCTGTGGTACAGCGCCTGTTCGGTAGTGGGGCAGAGCACCAGGGTTTTGCAGGCCAGGCGTTCGAGGTCCCAGATATGCTGGCCGAGGCGTTCCGGCGGCAGGGTCTGGGCACTGACCCCGAGTACCGCGAGGTCGATCGGTTGCTCGTCGTGACGGGCCGCGGCGACGGCGGCGAGCAGCTTGTCGAGGTTGTCGTAGGCGCTGACCTGCAGGCCGCAGTCTTCCAGCTGGTGTTGCAGGGCCTGGCGCGCCAGTTCGTGGCCTTCCAGCAGCGCGGCGCGGCGCCCGAGCAGCGGCGGGCGCGGCAGGTCCTCGGCGTCGTCGCGGGCCTTGGGCAGGTTGAGGCTGATCCAGAATTCCGAGCCTTCGTGGGGCGTGCTGTCGACACCGATTTCACCGCCCATCTGCTCGATCAGGCGTTTGGAAATCACCAGGCCCAGGCCGGTGCCGCCGGCCTGGCGCGACAGTGAGTTGTCGGCCTGGGTAAAGGCCTGGAACAGTTCGCGCAGGTCTTCGTCGGACAGGCCGATGCCGGTGTCCTGCACGCTGATGCGCAACTGCGCGCGGTCGGCGCTCTCGTCTTCGAGCATGGCGCGGATAACGATGCTGCCAGCGCGGGTGAACTTGATCGCGTTGCTCACCAGGTTGGTCAGCACCTGCTTGAGTCGCAGCGGGTCACCGATCAGCGACAGCGGCGTGTCGCGGTAGACCAGGCTGAGCAGCTCCAGCTGTTTTTCGTGGGCCGCCGGCGCCAGGATGGTCAGGGTGTCCTGCAGCAGGTCGCGCAGGTTGAACGGAATATTTTCCAGCACCAGCTTGCCGGCCTCGATCTTGGAGAAGTCGAGGATCTCGTTGATGATCGCCAGCAGGTTGTCGGCGGATTTTTCGATGGTGCCCAGGTAATCCTGCTGGCGCGGGGTCAGCTCACTTTTCTGCAGCAGGTTGGTGAAGCCGAGAATACCGTTGAGCGGGGTGCGGATCTCGTGGCTCATATTGGCCAGGAACTCGGATTTGATCCGGCTGGCCTCCAGGGCCTCCTTGCGCGCCAGATCCAGTTCGATGTTCTGGATCTCGATGGTTTCCAGATTCTGCCGCACGTCCTCGGTGGCCTGGTCGACACTCTGCTGCAATTCGTCCTGGGCGTTCTGCAGGGACTCGGCCATGCGGTTGATGCCCGAGGCCAGTTCGTCCAGCTCGTGGCTGCCCAGCGGCGGCAGGCGGGTTTCCAGGTGGCCATCCTTG
>DASUOY010000347.1:0-4456 GCA_036276395.1 Pseudomonas sp. | reverse complement strand
TACAGGCCTGCGTCGGCGTAACCCATATAGGCCGGCAAGGCGATGGCGGCGATGATGCCCAGAACGATCAGGGCCAGCCAGAGTGTGGCGAGTATTTTCACCGCGCGGCTGTTGGGCGGTGGTGGTGGGCCGAAGCGGTTGGCTTCGGTGCTGCCCGGAACAAGGAGCAGTAGCAGGGCAAATACGCTGCCGACCACAGGGACCAGGCTCAGCAGCAACAGCCAGCCGGACCAGCCGATATCGTGCAGGCGCTGTACGCCGAACATGATGGTCACGACGCTCAGGGCAATCGCCAGGGCCGCCATCAGTACGCCGCCGAGGATTTCCGACACGGCGAAGAAACCGGCCACCACCCCGAACAGCGGTGTGCAGGCCAGTATCAGGGCCAGTGACCAGGCCAGGTAGCGCAGGCGGCCAATCCGCCCGGTAATGCCCAGAACCTTCAGCTCGCCGAATTCGGGCAGGGTTTCGGCCACCGTGGCCTGTGGTGTGGCATAGGGCGAGGTGGCGTTAGTGGCGGGCGCTGTGCTCTCGGCAAACATGGCCTGACGGGCGAGGAATTTTTCTATCACTATGCCGCAGGCCGAGCATTCCAGTGCCTTGGCTTGCTGCTGGCCACATTTTGGACAGGTCATGCTGTCGGCACCGCCGGCTTGGCTGGTGCTGCCCGGGGCGGGGTGAGCAGTGCTATCGACCAGGCTCAAGCCGGCTGTCTGCTCCTGCTCCTTGCGCACTTTTGCCCCGGCGCGCTGCAGGGCGCTGAGGTACTGGTCGGCCTCGCTTTCGCTGAGGTCGCGCTTAATCTCGATATTGCTACCGCTGAACAGCGCGTTGATGCGCGCCGCGTCGCTCTTGAACAGGCGGGAGAGGTTTTCCTTGGCGGTTTCCAGGGCCACATCGGGCATTAGCTCGCCGTTGAAAACAATCTTGAAACGGGCTTGGCTCATATCGGCTTCCTTGTCGCTGCTGGCTTGGGGTTGCTACAGACTAGCTGGCCTGCAGGCCAATGAACAAGCGGCCCCGGCTGCAAATGTGGGGTGTCGTCACACTCTGTTGTGCGGCAGCCAGCGGCCGACGAAATGGCCGTTGCGCAGCAGGTAGAGCTCATTGAACTGCTCAAACAGGGCTTCCGAGCGCTGTGGCCGCAGAAATACCCAGTCGTTGACTGCCAGGGCCATGGCGCTGGAGCCGATCAGCCGCTCCTGATTGGCACTGCGGCCATACAGCGCGTCGTAGTCCAGGCCGGGCGGTGATGCCGGGCTGGCCGGCCACTGCCCGCCGTACAGGTAGTAGGCCTGTTGGCGATTGCGGTTCCAGCCTTGCAGCAGGGATTGGCCACTGGCGAGAAAAGGCAGGTGACCCGGCGCTACTTTCAGCACCGGGCTGGCAATCCACAGGGCCGCTTGCTGCGCCGCGAGTTGGGCGCTGTCGAAGTCCGCAGGCTTGAGCAGTGCTGAGCCGACGGCGACTTCATTGAGGGGCGTGTCGCCTCTGGCATGCAGCCCGTAGGTCAGGCTGTCCGCGCCATTGAGTAGCGGCTGCGGCGGCCAGAGGTCGGTGAATTGCTCGGCGGTGCGGACGAATGCTCGGTAGGCCGCCGTACTGTGGGCAAAGGCCCTGGCCTGGCCAACCCAGAAGGGCGCATGGGCCAGGTGGGCGTCATAGCCCATCAAACCGCGCAGTTTGAGCGGCGCGGAATTGCCCCGCAGCCAGGCCAGCGCGGCGCCGAGCAGCTCCGGCTTGGCGAAGCCGCCGCGGGCCAGGCCGATATCGATTTCCAGGGCGATTTGCAGGGGCTGACCCAGGGCGCGGGCCAGCTCGGCATATTCGCCCAGGCGCGCCGGGCTATCGACCAGCCAGGTCAGCTGCTGGGCCGGTACGAATGCGCTGTCTGGTGCCAGTTGTTGGTAGAAGCCCAGGGCGGCCGCCGCCGGCAGGGGCTTGCCGAGCAGCAGGTCGGCCTGGGGAAAGTGCTGGGCCAACTGGTTGATCTGCGGTTGGTGAAACACCATAAAACGCTGGGTGCCGAGCTTTTTCGCCAGATAATCCAGCATGCCGATGGAGGCCAGGGATTTGCCCACCAGGCGCAGCGGCAGCTTGCCGCCGAGCTGGCTGGCCAACAGCTCGGCATTGCGGTCGAGACGGTCTAAGTCGACGATCAGCAGCGGAATACCCGGCCCCTGCCGGCGCAGCAGCTGGTTAAGCTGGGCGAAGTAGGGCGCATGGGGCTGGCCCCGATCGCCGGGGCGCAGAGCCACGCCGCCCAGCAGACCGAGGGCGCCGAGGGCGAGCAGGTGGCGGCGCCTCATCGCGGCCAGCGTTGTTGCAGTTGCTGAGCCTGCTTGAGAGCGGCGCGGTATTCGTGATCCAGGCGGGTGATCAGGGTTTCGACGCTCGGCAGGTCGCTGATCGCGCCCACGCCCTGGCCGGCCGACCACACGGTTTTCCAGGCCTTGGCTTCCTCGTCCAGCGGCTTGAGCTTCTCGCCGTAATTGATCTCGCCCTTGTTCTGCAGCTGCTTGAGGTCATAGCCGGCCAGCGCCAGGCTCTGGCGCATAAAGCTCGCCGGCACGCCGGAGACCGCCGGGGTATGGATGATATCGGCGGCCTGGGCGTCGAGAATCATCTGCTTGTAGGCGGGCGAGGCGGCATTTTCCTGGGTGGCGATCAGGCGGGTGCCCATATAGGCCAGATCCGCGCCGAGCAACTGGGCGGCCAGCACCTCGTGACCCTGGTTGAGGCAACCGGCCAGCAGCAGGGTTTTGTCGAAGAACTGGCGAATTTCCGCGATCAGGGCGAAGGGGCTCCAGGTGCCGGCATGGCCACCGGCGCCGGCGGCCACCGCGATCAGGCCATCGACCCCGGCTTCGGCGGCTTTCTCGGCGTGGCGGCGGGTGGTGACGTCATGGAACACCAGGCCGCCGTAGCTGTGCACCGCATCCACCACTTCCTTGGCCGCGCCCAGGCTGGTGATGACGATCGGCACCCGGTGCTCGACGCAGATCGCCAGGTCGGCCTGCAGACGCGGGTTGCTGCCATGCACGATGAGGTTGACCGCATAGGGTGCGCAGTCCTTATCCAGTCCCGCTTCTATTTCCTCCAGCCAGGCCTTGAAGCCGCTGCTTTCACGCTGGTTGAGCGCAGGAAAGCTGCCGACTATGCCGCTGCGGCAGCAGGCCAGCAGCAGCTGCGGGTTGGACACCAGAAACATCGGCGCGGCGACCACTGGCAAGCGCAGGCGTTGTTCGAGCAGGGCAGGCAGGGACATGGGCGTTTCCTTATGGGAGGGTTAGAAGGGTTTGACCACCACCAGGATGACGATGGCCAGCAGCGCCAGTACCGGCGCTTCATTGAACCAGCGATAGAACACATGGCCACGGCGGTTTTCACCGCGGGCAAAGGCCTTGAGCTGAGCGCCACAGACCAGCTGATAGACGATCAGCCCAAGCACCAGGGTGAGCTTGGCGTGCAGCCAGCCCTGGCTGAGGTAGTGGCTGGGGTTGAGGCTGAGCAGCCACAGGCCGAGGCCGACAGTGGCGATCAGCGAGGGCCACATGATGCCGCGGTAGAGTTTGCGCTCCATGATGCAGAAGCGCTCGCGGCTGACCTCGTCCGTGCTCATGGCGTGGTAGACGAACAGTCGCGGTAAATAGAACAGGCCGGCGAACCAGCAGACCATGGCGATGATGTGCAGGGCCTTGAGCCACAGATAGAGCATGATTCGAACTCGTTGCAGGAAATTGCCCCGATAGTAGTGATAGCCGCACTATCCGTCATCCTGGCGGTTGGCCCCTGGCCGAAGCGGCTTTATCATCGGCAGCTTTCCAATGCTGTTATGAAGGGGCAAGTGATGATCAAGGTCGGAATCGTCGGCGGCACGGGTTATACCGGTGTCGAGCTGTTGCGTTTGCTGGCGCAGCATCCGCAGGCGCAGGTCGAGGTGATTACCTCGCGCTCCGAGGCGGGCCTGCGCGTCGACGAGATGTACCCGAACCTGCGCGGTCATTACGACAAGCTGGCCTTCAGCGTGCCGGATGTGGCGACCCTGGGCGCGTGCGATGTGGTGTTCTTCGCCACCCCCCATGGCGTTGCCCATGCCCTGGCGGGCGAGTTGCTGGCCGCTGGTACCAAGGTGATCGACCTGTCCGCCGACTTCCGCCTGCAGGATGCCGAGGAATGGGCCAAGTGGTACGGCCAGCCTCACGGCGCGCCGGATCTGCTGCCGGAAGCGGTCTACGGCCTGCCGGAAGTCAACCGTGAAGCTATCAAGCAGGCGCGCCTGATCGCGGTGCCGGGCTGCTACCCGACCGCTGCGCAGCTGGCGCTGATCCCGTTGCTGGAAGCCGGCCTGGCCGACACCACGCAACTGATCGCCGACTGCAAGTCCGGGGTCAGCGGTGCGGGGCGTGGCGCCAGCGTCGGTTCGCTGTTCAGCGAGGCCGGCGAAAGCATGAAG
>DASUOY010000346.1:0-6971 GCA_036276395.1 Pseudomonas sp. | reverse complement strand
CATCGCGGGCCGTATCGACTGAACCACGGGAGCCGGCCACGGTGGAGAAACGCACAAACACCGGAGTCTTTACGCTCGGGTCCTGCAGGAAACCGGCCTTGGTCAGGGCGCTCATCGACTCATAAACCTCGAACACGCCATGGGCGCCGGCACCGCGGGCATGCACCACCCGCTCGGGGATGCGCTCATGGTCGAAGTGCATGATCTTTTCGCGCAGGATGTGATCTTCCAGCAGCGTCGGGCCGCGCTCACCGGCGCGCAGGGAGTTCTGGTTGTCGCTGATCAGCAAACCCTGGTTGGTGGTCAGCGCCTCACCGGGCAGCTCGGCCAGCACGGCTGCCGCCTGCGCCGAGCGATTGGCAGCGGCCGGGGATGGATCGAGACCGGTCAGGTTGGGGGTGGCGGGGTCGTCGTTAGTGCGCTTGCTCATGGCAACGCTCCTGGAAAAATGGCGCGCGGTGATCGTTCACCTGAACCAGGCAAAGACCGCCACGCTAAATGGACGCCGCTATCCGGCTGGGCTGGCGCGCTGCGCCGGAGTACGGCCTAGGACGTTCAGGCAGGGGGCAATTCGACGCAGTGCATGGCGGGCTTGGCGGGCGCAGCTTTTGCGCCAAACACCGAGGCCAGTAGCGCAAACAGACGCGCCAGCAGGCTCGGTTGCGCATGCCAGTAAACCGCCGACTGCGGAATAAACTTGAGTAGCGTCTGGCTGTGCAGCTGGGCTTTTGACGCAAACCTGGGGGGATTGATGCGCCCCAGCCAGATAGCCCCCAGCAGGTACTCGGAGGCTAGATCCTCCGCGTAAATCTCCCCCCGCCCGGAAAGAGACACGCGCCGGGTGCGCGCCGCATCGGCGAAACTCAGGTTGATGCTCGACAAATGAGCCACCGGTGGGCAGAGCGGATCGGCGAAGAACCACAGTGCCCCGCCATCGTCCATTTCCCAGCGCGACATGCGGCTGCTGAGCAAGGCGCCATGCGCATCGATGCTGCTGAGCGTGGCCACGGACATACTTTCCAGCATGCTGCGCAGCTGTGACAGCGGTGCGCCGGTTTGGCTTTGAGTATTCACTGATGACTCCTGCATCGGGATGGAAAGTGGCCCTGGGGCTGCGCAGTCACAGGGCTAACTGCGCTCGGCCAACAGCTCGGCTTTGCGCGCGGAGAGCTTGCTGCCCAGCGCCTGCATATCCAGATCGGTCTTTTTGGCTTGCGGGAACATTTCGTCCTGCTCTTCATCGACGTGGTGTTTGACGTACTCGGCAAGCACCTTGATCTTCGCGTCGAACATCTCGCCATCGGGCTCTATGCCTTCGACCTGGGCGATCAGATCCTTCAGGGTGGCGTGCTCGACTGTGGCCTCGGGGACCAGCGCCTTATCTTTCAAGGCGCGTTGCACCGCCGGATAGAAGATCTCCTCCTCAACCTGGGTGTGCACGCTGAGCTCGGCGCAGATCTGTGCGACCAGCTGCTTTTTCTTGGGCGCCGAACGGGCTTTGGCGTACTGGGCAAACAGCTCGCTGACCAGCTGGTGATCGGCGCGCAACAAGGTGGTGGCGTCCTGTTTCACCGGCTTAACCGGTGCAGCGGTTTTTTTGTTTATGGTGTTCATATTGAGCTTCCTTTTGGGTGGAATGGCGCGGGCGGCTTGGCCTAGAGCACAAAGATGGCCAGCAGGATGATGATGGGGATTGGTACCCCGAGAAATAACAGCAGCAGTGAGCGCATGGCAGTCTCCGAATGGTTGGGGGCGTGGCTCAGGCGTCGCGCTGACGGCCGCCATAGGGGGCGGCGAAGCTGGCCACGAAGGCGCCGATCAGCAGCGAGATAAACAACCAGATCGCTGCATGGGCGGATGCTTTGCGGGCGCTATCGGCGGCCTCGCGGGCGGCGGTTTGGGTCGCGTTGAGCGTGGCTTGTACCTGGGTAAAGCCCTCGCTTACGCGCTGCTCGGCTGCCTGCTGAGACAGCCCGGTGCGTTGGGCGACCAGCTGGCCGACGTGGCTAACATCCTCTGCGGGCATGGCCCCGGTGCGGATCGAGTTGAGAAAGATGCGCCTGACTTCGGCCATGGAAGCGGCCGCCGCTTGCTCTGCGGCTTCGCCTTGGCCGCTTAGCAGCACGGTGCTGCTGTCGCGCCGAAACAAGCTGTCCAGGGAGTAGCCTAAGTCGCCGCTACCCGGCTCACTGAGCGCCATCTCGGCGTTTGCGGCGCCGCTGCTGGCGATCAGTGCGCCGCTGCTAACGCCGCCGGTTACCGAGGCCGCGGCTTGCACGCCACCGTTGACTATCGCGCCGATCACCGAGGTCAGCAGCGCCGCGGTGGCCAGCGAGGCGATGGCCCAGGCCAGGAAACCGTGGGCGGTATCGCGAAAGAACACCTCGTCGCGTTGTACCTCAAGCCACTTGCTTCTCAGGCGCCCCGCCAGATAACCGCCCATGGCGGCGGCCACCAGCTGGGTAAGGGTGACCCAGATAATCGTCGTTATGCCAAAGTCGTGGCGCTGACCCCGTCGTTGGCCCACGGCGATATCGATGACAACCCCAAACCGGTGCCCAGTATCAGCAGGATCAGGGATAGCGCCGCGGCCGCCGCCGCGCCGGCCAAGATGGCGCCCCAGGAAACGGCGCTGGCCGAGAGCTGCGGGCTGTTCACGGCTGTTATTACCGGGCCGTATATCGCGTTCTGTTCGGTTGCTGTGTTCATGGCGATCTCGTTTGCATCCACCCCCGCGCAAGATTGCAGCGAGTTGGGAACCAGACCATTGCATCGCGTTGGCACAGCGTCGGTGCGCTAACACGCAGAGGCATTTTGCTACTGCCGTGACCCAGAATCCGCTGCGGTTGATAAGCGCGATAGCGCACCGACTGCTCCGGTGGCGGCTGTCACTTTTCCCAACCGGATACCCCGCAATGTTGCAGGGCTCAAGACTTCATCCGAGATCACCCGGACTAGCAGCCGGCATTACCGGCAAGGAAAAACGCCATGAACACTGACAATCTGGATAAAACCATCGACGTACTCAACGACCTGATCGAAACCAGCAAAGACGGTGAAGCTGGCTTTCGCAGCTGTGCCGAGGACGTAAATAGCCTGGAGTTGAAGAGCCTGTTCAATGAACGTGCGCTCGAATGCGCGGCCGCGGCCGAAGAGCTGCAAACCCTGGTGCTCGGCCTCGGCGGCGACCCGGAGGACGACACCAGCATGTCTGGCGATCTGCATCGGCGCTGGGTCGACTTCAAGGCCCTGCTGGGCGGGCAGGACGAGCTGGCCATTCTCGATGAATGCGAGCGCGGTGAGGACGTTGCCAAGAAGCGCTATTCGGAGGCTCTAGAAAACGAGTTGCCGTCCAATATTCGCGAGCGGGTACAGCACCAGTATGCCGATGTGCTGCGCAATCATGACCAGATCAAGGCGCTGCGCAACAGCGCCGATATGCGCAGCTAGCTTGAGCGCCGTTAACCGCAACTGGCTGGGATTTCCCCCGTTTTATTGAGCACAGGTGTTGAGTGCCACGGCGGCGCGAATAAGCGCCGTCAGGGCCTGCTTATCGATGTTGTCGCCCTTATGTAGGTCAATCGCACGCCTGCTATTGCCTTGCAGGCTGGCGTTGAACAGGCCGGCAGGGTCGGCCAACGCGGCGCCCTTGGCGAAGGTCAGCTTCACCGCATGCTTGTACGTCTCACCGGTGCAGATGATTCCTGCGTGCGACCACACCGGCACGCCCCGCCACTTCAGCTCCTCGACCACGTCGGGGTCGGCCTGTTTGATCAGCGCGCGGACCCGGGCGAGCGTCTCACCCCGCCAATCACCCAGCGCCTTGATTTTCGCCTCTATCTGCTCGGCGGCAGAACCATCAGCTTGTCCCTGCGGGGAATCTATCTTCTCCTTGATCATGCCTCTGCCTGCCATCTCTATGCGGGTTATCGCCAGTTCGCGCTTAAGTATCGCCAAGGGAAAATATTCTGCCTGCATGCTGCCTAGCCTTTTCTTCTTGGGGGCTGCGCCACTTGCACATGGCAATAGCGGCGCCCTGCCCCGCGAACCACAGGCCAGCCAGGGTTGTCTTTGGGTGATGCGCCCCCATTAATCAGCAATGACCTCAGGAGGCTGTATGAGCCCACTTGCCACTACTCCGCTTTCCATCCTCGATCTAGCGCCGATGCGCGATGACGATGCTGGCCCGGCGCCGGCGCTGCAACGCTCCCTGGCACTGGCGCAGCACGTCGAACGCCTGGGTTTTTCCCGCTACTGGGTGGCCGAACACCACAATATGGAGGGTATCGCCAGCTCGGCCACGGCGGTGCTGCTCGGTTACCTGGCCGCCGGCACCACGACCCTGCGCCTGGGCTCCGGCGGCATCATGCTGCCCAACCATGCGCCGCTGGTGGTGGCCGAGCAGTTCGGCACCCTCGCCGCGCTCTATCCGGGGCGCATCGAACTGGGCCTGGGCCGCGCACCGGGGGCCGACCAGCAGACCGCCCGCGCCCTGCGCCGCGATCGCCTGGGCAACGCCGATGACTTTCCCCAGGATGTCGAGGAGTTGCAGACCCTGCTCGGCCCGCGCCAGCCCGGGCAACAGGTGATCGCCATGCCCGGCATGGACAGCCAGGTGCCGATCTGGCTGCTCGGCTCCAGCCTGTTCAGCGCCCAGCTGGCGGCGCAGAAGGGCCTGCCCTATGCCTTTGCCGCGCATTTTGCGCCGCGCTATCTGCACCAGGCGCTGCGCATCTACCGCGACAACTTCCAGCCCTCGGCCGGTTTGGACAAGCCCTATGCCATGGTCGGCGTGCCGCTGATTGCCGCGCCGACCGATGAGGAAGCCGAGTTCCTGGCCACCACCGCCTACCAGCGGGTGCTGGCATTGATGCGCGGGCAAAGCCTGGTATTGCGCCCGCCGGTGGCGAGCATGGCCGGGCTCTGGCAGCCCCATGAGCAGCAGGCGGTGGGCGACTTCCTCGGCCTGGCGGTAATAGGTGGGCCAGAGAAGGTGCGTGCGCGCCTGGAGATCCTGCTGGAGCAGACCGGGGCCGACGAGCTGATCTTTACCGGCGACCTGTACCAGCACGAGCATCGCCTGCGCAGCTTCGAGATACTGGCGGGGCTAAGGTAGCCGAGCCAGATGCCAGGCGCGGTATTGGCCGAGGGCTGGCGCAGGCTGGATAAGCCTATTGCTTCCAGTCCTTGAGGCCATAGTTGGCCAGAATTTCGGCCAGCTTGCCGGAGCGGCGCAGCGCCGCTAGGCCTTGGTCAAATTGCCGAACCCGTGCGTCCCCTTGGGAGCCTTTGGGGCCAAAAGCCACGTACACCGGCTCTGGCCTATCGCAGCCCACCGAGACCAGGGTTTCAGCAAGCCCTGCCTTGCTGAGCAGGTAGTCCATCACCATGCTGGTCTCAATCACGCCATCCAGGGTGCCTTCCTTGAGCTTGCGTAAATTGAGGGCGGCCGGTTGATCGCCGGTGGCGGTGAAAATCTTGGGCTGATTCGCCGGGCGGGCGAGCCACTCCTTGAAGCCTTCGGTATACACATAGCCCAGCACCACGCCGACTCGCCGAAGCGGGTTCAAGTCATCGGCCTGGCCCCGGTAGCGCGCAGCGTGGCCTGAGGCGACATACAGACAATCTGTGACATAGCCAATCGGCTCCTGGCCGATCTGCAAGCCCTCGCGCTCGGCCGAGTCTTGCCCGGCCCCGATTGCCGCAGCGCTGGTTCCGTTCTTGGTGCGCAGCACGGCGCGTTTCCATGGGGCTACCCGGTAATGGATAGCGTCCTGGGCAAACACCGCCTGCAAGACCTCCACCGCATAGCCCGGTTTTGCCGCATCGGGTTGGCAATTCAGCGGGCACCACTCATCGGCCGTCACCTCCAGGCGCTCCGCGTGGACGCTGAGGCATAGCGGCAGCAACAACAGCGGCAATAGATTGATCTGGACACGCATCGACAGGCTTCCTCGCTGCTGACCTGGTTAGCCGGCACCTAACAGCAGTTCCGGCATCAATCAGCCTAGCCTCTTTACGCCCCCATAACGCACTTCACCCCGACAGGGGTAACCCTGGCGGGGTGAAGTGCGTTCTTTGCCGGGTGAAAGGGCCTAGCCCTTACTTGAGATCGAAGCGATCCAGGTGCATCACCTTGCTCCAGGCGGCGACGAAGTCCTGCACGAACTTCCCTTGTGCATCGCTGGTGGCATAGACCTCGGCCAGGGCGCGCAGCTGGGAGTTGGAGCCGAACACCAGATCCACCAGGGTGCCGGTCCACTTCAGGGCGCCGGTTGCGCGGTCACGGCCTTCCAGTACGCCTTCGGCGCTGCTCGACCTCTGCCACTTGGTGCCCATATCGAGCAGGTTGACGAAGAAGTCGTTGCTCAGGGTTTCCGGGCGCTTGGTGAACACCCCATGCTGGGCTTGACCGGCATTGGCGTTCAGCGCGCGCAGGCCGCCGATCAGCACGGTCATCTCCGGCGCGCTCAGTTCCAGCAGCTGCGCCTTGTCCACCAGCAACTCGGCGGCAACGCCTTCATAGCCTTTGCGGGCGTAGTTGCGAAAGCCATCGGCCTTGGGTTCCAGCACCGCGAAGGACTCGACATCGGTCTGCGCCTGAGTGGCATCGGTGCGGCCCGGGGCGAACGGCACGGTCACCGCGACCCCGCCCTGCTTCGCCGCGGCTTCCACCGCTGCAGAACCAGCCAGAACAATCAGGTCGGCCAGGGAGATTTGCTTGCCGCCGGCGGCCGAGGCGTTGAAGTCCTGCTGGATGCTTTCCAGTACGGTCAGCACCTTGGCCAGTTCGGCGGGCTGGTTGACCTCCCAGTCCTTCTGCGGGGCCAGACGAATGCGCGCGCCGTTGGCGCCACCGCGCTTGTCGCTGCCACGGAAGGTGGACGCCGAGGCCCAGGCGGTGTTGACCAGTTGGGCAATCGACAGGCCGGATGCCAGCACCTTGGCCTTGAGGGCGGCGATGTCCTGGG
>DASUOY010000345.1:0-3564 GCA_036276395.1 Pseudomonas sp. | reverse complement strand
CGCGCCCGTAACCTGCCGGGTTTCTGGGACTATTGGCGCGAGCGTTATGGGAATTTCTATGCCCTGCCGGAAGGCGGTGGCGGCTTGCCCGGCGCGCTGGGCTGCGCGGCGCTGCCAGCACTGGTGCGTGAGCAACTGCCTAGCCTGGGCTGGACTGACTACGATGGTTGGTGGCTGGCGGTCGGTACGGGTACCACCTTGGCGGGTTTGCTCTTGGCCGAGGCGGGCGCTCACCCGGTTTACGGGGCGCTGGCGGTGCCGGCCGCGTACGGAGCGCAGCAGCAGATACAGGCCATTTTGCAGGCTGCTGGCGTGGCGGACCGGGGCTACCAGTTGCTGGAGGCTTGTCGCGGTGGTTTTGCCCGGTTCGACGAGGCCTTGCTGGCCTTTATGCATGCCAGTGAAAGCGCCAGCGGTGTACCGCTGGAGCCGGTGTATACCGCCAAAGCATTAATGGCATTGCGCCAGCAGGTTGAGGCCGGTTACTTTGCCCCGGGCAGCCGCCTGCTGTTTGTTCATACCGGTGGTTTGCAGGGGCGCAGGGCGGCTGTGCGGCAACAGACCGGCTCGACCCCAGCGGCCGGCTACACTGATTTTTGACCAGCGGAGCCTGGATATTTCCATGAGCGAACCTCTCAATCCCGAACAGTTGCGCAGCCTGACCCCGCTCAATGTGCTGTCCGAACAGCAGTGGCGGGAGTTGCGTGGCCAACTGGTCCCGCAACCGCTATTGGCCGGGCAATCGCTGTTTCGTCTTGGCGACCAGGCGCGCGTGACCTATTACCTGCTGGCCGGCGAGCTGCAATTGCAGTCTGCCGATGGTCAGCAGCAGTCGGTGCAGGCGGGCAGCGAGGCCAGTTGCCACCCGTTATCGCCGAGCTTGCCGCGCCTGCATGAGGTCCGCGCCTTGAGCGATGCCAGTGTGCTGGCGCTGGACAGCGCCACCCTCAATCGCCTGTTGACCTGGCGCCTGGCTTATCAGGACCTGCTGCTGGAACTCGGCCAGGGCGATACCGAGATCGAGTGGCTGGAACGCCTGCTGGAGAACCCGCTGTTTGCCAAGGTGCCGCCCTCCAATGTGCGCGCCATGCTGGACCGTTTGCAGCGTATCGAGCTGCCCGCAGGCAGCACTGTGCTGCGTGAAGGAGACGTGGGTGACTGCTGCTATTTCCTCAATAGCGGACGTGCCGAGGTGATGCGCGGCGCCGGCAGTGACCAGCAGGTGTTGGCCGAGCAGGAGGTGGGCGCCTGTTTCGGCGAGGAGGCGCTGCTGGCCGACAGCCCGCGCAATGCCACCGTGACCATGCTCGATGACGGCGTGGTGCTGCGCCTGGATCGTCAGGATTTCTTCTCCCTGCTCAAGGCCCCGGTGGTCGACGAGGTGTCCCTGGGCGAAGCCTCGCGTCTGCTGGCGGCGGGCGCCCAGTGGCTGGATGTGCGCCTGCAAACGGAGTACGAGCGCGCCCATGCCCTGCAATCCTTGAATATGCCGCTGCAATTGCTGCGCTTGAAGGCGCGCCTGCTGGATAAGAGCCGTACCTATCTGTGCTATTGCGACAGCGGCAAACGCAGCGTCAGTGCGGTGTTTCTGCTTTCGCAACTGGGCTTCAATGCCTATGCCCTGCGCGATGGGGTGGATGCCTTGCCGGCGGTTCAGCGCGATGCCTTGCTCTGTGAAAGCGGCTCCGGCTACCTGGCCCGTTCCGGTGGGCGGACCGAACGCAGTTGCTGAGGCGGGGGTTATAGCTCGGGGGTTGGCGGCTGGGGCTGCTCGGGCCATTGATCGTTGACCAGGAACATCCGCTCAACTTCATTCCAGTCGTCTTTGCCGCTTTCTTCCAGGCGTACCAGCAACTGCGCATTGGCCTGTGCCGGCAAGGCCTTGAGCCACTGGGCGAAGTCCGGACCCGAGCGCAGCTCTGCCGAGCCGATGCGGGCCGGCGCCAGCCAGGCCTGGCGCGGCAGGGGCTGCCAGCAACCAGCCTGGGTTTGCGCGGCGTAGGCCGGCCAGTCGCGCTGATGCAGCCAGCGGCCGCGTAAATGCTCGGGGTTGGCGCCTTGCGGCGCAGCACAGGCGCGGCTCCAGGGGTAGAACAGATAGCCCGCGAGCCAGAGCGCCGCTTGCAGCTGCTGGATATCCAGTTCGGCCAGGGGCTGGCGGGCCTGGCTGGCTGTCGACAGCGGCAGTTGGTGGCGGCATAGATGCTCCACCTTGATCGCCAGACGATCATGGCTGCCCGGACCCAGCCACTGTGCCGGATCTTCACCATTGCCCTGCTGCGGCCCCAGATAGAATTTGATCGCCAGCTCCAGGTGGTGCACGCCCTGTTCGTCGCGCAGCAGCAGGTCCAGCTCGCCCAGGGTATGGCCCTGCTGGCGGATCGGCAGATTGGCGGCCACTACCTCGACCCCTGGCGCGGCGTGCAGGGCGAATTGCCAGAGACGCTCGTAATACAGGCCCAGGCGGCGCACCGAACTCTGCGCCAGCCAGCGCTGCAAAGCGCTGCAGTCCGTGTCGAGCTGGCGCAGCCAGTCGGCCAGGGCGCCGGGCTGACGGCTCCAGGGGCTGGCGCTCAGCGGGTGGCGTTGTGGCCAGGGCGTGCTGCTGAGCAGCGGCGGCGATAGCAGCACCCAGGCCAGATCGCGCACCAGCGGGTGGCGCAATTGCGCGGGCAGGTCGGTGAGCGAGTCGAACGAGGGCATGCTGCGAGCATAGCCTCTTCTATCTGCCTGGCGGCGCTAAAAAATAGCCTGGAGCTATTTCTAACGTCGCGCAGCGACGGCCCGCAGGGATGGCAGGCCATAAAACCCGGCAGCCGGGGCAAGTTTGCCGCTGTTGCCGGCTTTCGCCCATAATCGCAACTCTCTAGACCCAGAGCCTTGCGGGAGCACCATGGAGCAATTTCGTAATATCGGCATCATCGGTCGACTGGGCAGTACCCAGGTGCTCGACACCATTCGCCGACTGAAAAGGTTTCTGCTCGACCGCCATCTGCACGTGATCCTCGAGGACACCATTGCCGAGGTGCTGCCAGGCCACGGCCTGCAGACCTCGACGCGGAAAATTCTCGGCGAGGTCTGCGACCTGGTGATAGTGGTCGGCGGCGATGGCAGCATGCTCGGCGCGGCCCGCGCGCTGGCCCGGCACAAGGTTCCGGTACTGGGCATCAACCGCGGCAGCCTGGGCTTTCTCACCGATATTCGCCCCGGCGAGCTGGAACTCAAGGTCGCCCAGGTGCTGGAAGGCCAGTATCTGACCGAAAACCGCTTTCTGCTCGAGGCCGAGGTGCGCCGGCATGGCGAAGCCATTGGCCAGGGCGATGCCTTGAATGACGTGGTGCTGCACCCCGGCAAGTCGAACCGGATGATCGAGTTCGAGCTGTATATCGACGGCCAGTTTGTCTGCAGCCAGAAGGCCGACGGCCTGATCGTCGCCACCCCGACCGGTTCCACCGCCTATGCGCTGTCCGCCGGCGGGCCGATCATGCACCCCAAGCTGGACGCCATCGTCATAGTGCCGATGTACCCGCACACGCTGTCCAGCCGGCCGATCGTGGTGGACGG
>DASUOY010000344.1:0-2540 GCA_036276395.1 Pseudomonas sp. | reverse complement strand
CAGCGCTTCATAATGGCCGTCCTTTAGCTGTCCGTTCCGTTGAGTGAGTTGGCTATTTATCGCTGCCCATCACTCATAAAGCACACCACAGCCGAGCTCGGGGAAGATCGCGGACAAACACAAAACAACGTTACGACCGTGCCGGGCGAGCAAGGCAACACTGCCACCACGCTTAGACGTAACGGCTGTTGTTCTGCTGAAGAAAAGACCATCGAAGGCGCTTTGCCAAGACAGCAGCCGCAGCGGACGGCACTTGATCTGTGCCGTGCGGCTCATTGCCCGCTTTACAGCGGCTTGAACACCATCAGGGCATAGATCGCCAGCATGGCGGCGAACGCCGGCATACCGAGCCAGAACCAGATCCAGGCATAGCGCCAGTAGGCGCCCGGCAGCGCCTGTTCGGCGGCCGCCGCAGCCTGGGCCAAGGCGCGCATGCGGTACTGCAGCCAGACCACCGGCAGCCAGCAGGCGCCGGCCAGGGCATAGAGCAGCAAGGTGGCGAGAATCCAGGTGCTGCTTAGCGGGTAACCGGCGATCTGCAGCATCCACAACCCCGTGAGCGGCTGCAGGATGATCGCCGGCGTGGTGAACAGCCAGTCGGCCAACACCACCAGACGGCTCATATAGGCAATGGCGCGCACCTCGCCGCTGCGATCGACCATCCATTTATAGAAGGCCGTGCCGAAGCCCACGCCGACTAGCACGGTGGCGCTGAGAATATGCAGCCATTTGAGGCTTAGATAGAGCATGGGCGCACTCCAACGCTGACCTTCAGCCCCTCCAACTCGGCCAGGTATTCTTCGACGCTAAGCAGGCCCAGACAGGGCATGGCGCCGCGCTGCGGCAGCTGATTGGCCGCCAGCTTTCGCGCCAGGGCCACCGCCGCCATGCAGGGGATATTCGGCCCATGGTTGGCCGCCGCGACTATTTCCCAGCACAGGCTCAGGGGATGGCCCTGCAGATCTTGCCCCTGCAGGCGCACGAACATGCCGCTCAGGCCATCGCCCAAGGGCTCCAGCCACACCGCGCCACGATGCAGCAGCCCGGCCAGGGGCACACCGCTGCGCAGCAGGCCGCCGCGTACCAGCCAGGACAACAGCCAGGTGCCAAACTGGGTCAGGCGCAGGCCGACTCCTGCGCTGAAGCGTACGCTGCGCACGCCCGGATAACGGGCGGGAAACAGTTCAAGATCGGGGATATCGCAGTTGCCCAGCCAGCGCCGCCCCAGCGGCGCGGGAAAGTCATGGGCGGCCAGTTCCTGCCAACCATAAACCTCACGCCAGGTGCCGTCACGCCATTGGCGCAAGGGTTTGCCGCAATAGTTGAGCACCGCCGCCAGGGTCGATACACCCGGGGTCTTCTCGGATGAACTGATGCCGTGCCAGATACTGTCCAGGCGACCGAAGCGTGGCAGCAACTGGTCGATCACCGCAGCGCTCAGGGCCGGCACCGAACTGGCGCCGCTGCACACCAGCACCCCGGCCTCGCGCGCCGCCGGATCCAGCTCGGTGATGCCGCAGGCGAACGCGCGGGCATCGGCCAGATCCAGGTAATGCGCCCCCGCCGCGATGGCCGCCCGCGCCACCCGGTAGTCCTGGCCCTGGAAGGGGCCGGCGGTGGAGATCAGCAGATCCACCTGCAACTCGCACAAGCGCTCGGCCAAGTCCGCCTGGTTGCCATCCAGGCGCACCGCCTGGCAACCAGCCTGGATCGCCAAGCCCTCGGCCTTGGCCCGATCGCGCCCGGCGACCCACACGCGGATGCCGGCGATAGTGCACAGGCGCCGGACTATCACGGCGCCAAAATTGCCGTAACCGCCCAGCACCAGCACATTGAAATCCTTATCGGCCACCTGGCCATTTCCTTATCGAGGGCGCCTATGCGGCGTCGTTATTAAATTGCAGCTCGGCCAGCCGCGCATACAGCGGGCTGCTGCCGACCAGCTCGGTGTGGCTGCCGATGGCCACCAGCTTGCCCTGCTCGATCACCGCGATGCGATCGGCACTTTTTACCGTGGCCAGGCGGTGGGCGATGACCAGGGTGGTGCGGCCCTGCATCAGCCGCGGCAGGGCTTGCTGGATCAGGTGCTCGCTCTCGGCATCGAGGGCGCTGGTGGCTTCATCGAGCAGCAGAATCGGCGCATCCACCAGCAGCGCGCGGGCAATCGCCAGGCGCTGACGCTGACCGCCGGAAAGCCCCAGGCCGGCATCGCCCAGGTGGGTCTGGTAACCCTGTGGCAGGCGCATAATAAACTCGTGGGCATGGGCGGCCTTGGCCGCCGCCTCGACCTCGGCCAGGCTGGCGGTGGTCTTGCCGTAGCGAATATTGTCTTCCACCGAACCGAAGAACAGCGCCGGGTTTTGCGACACCAGGGCAAAACTGCGGCGCAGCTCACGAGGGTCGAGCTGCTGGATCGGCACGCCGTCGATCAGGATGCGTCCGGCCTGCGGGTCAAAAAAGCGCAGCAGCAGATCGAACAGCGTCGATTTACCTGCGCCAGACGGGCCGACCAGGGCCAGGGTCTGCCCCGGCGCGACCTG
>DASUOY010000343.1:0-18365 GCA_036276395.1 Pseudomonas sp. | reverse complement strand
ACGGACGCGCAGGCGCGCCATGAGCGCGAGCGCGCTCGTCGAGCCGCGCGACGGCATGGAGAACGCCGTCGCCGCGATCTGGCGCGAGAAGCTGGGTCTCGAGCGCGTCGGCATCGACGAGAACTTCTTCGAGGCGGGCGGTCATTCGCTGCTCGCCACCCGGCTGCTGGCCCGCGTGCGCCAAGCCTGGGCGGTGGACCTGCCACTGCGCGCGGTGTTCGAAGCGCCGACCCTGTGCCAGTTGGCCGAACGCCTGGATGCCCTGCTCGCCCAACCCGCTGCCGCGACGGACAGCCTCATGTTGCGGCCGGTTGCACGCAGCGCCGAAATGCCGCTATCGCCTAGCCAGCAACGCCTGTGGCTGGTGGATCGCCTGCATGGCGCCTCCGCCGCCTACAACATGGCGGCGACCCTGAGCCTGGAAGGCGAACTGGACGTGGCGGTGCTGCAAGCCACCTTCGCCGCCCTGCTGCAGCGCCATGAAGTGCTGCGCACGGCCTATCCGGATCACGACGGCGAGCCTTGCGCGGTGATAACCGCGCATCTGGACTTCCACCTAGACCTGCGCGACCTGTCCGAGCTGCCCTCTGCAGAACGCGAGGCCGAGGCCCACCGGGAAAGCCTGGACAACCTGCGCCAGCCCTTCGACTTGATCCAAGCACCGCTGATCCGCGCACGCCTGGTGAAACTGGGCGAGCAGCGGCATCAGCTGCTCCTGGCCCTGCACCATATGGTCGCCGACGGTTGGTCGGTGGGCGTGCTGATCGACGAGTTCAGCCAGCTCTACCGTAGCCTGCGTAGTGCCCAGCCGGTGAATCTGCCGCCCCTGACGCTGCAGTACGCCGACTACGCCGTCTGGCAACACCGGCTACTCAGCGGCGAACGCCTGCAGCGCGAGCTGGGCTTCTGGCGTGCCGAGTTGGCCGCTGCGCCCCAGGTACTGGCGCTGCCCACCGACTGGCCGCGCCCGACCCAGGCTGACAGCGCCGGTGCGGCCCACGCCTTCCGCGTGCCTGCCGCCCTGCTCGAGCGCCTGGAAGCCCTGGCCCATGCCGAAGGCGCAAGCCTCTATATGGTCTTGCTGGCGGCCTTCCAACTGCTGCTGCACCGCCTCAGTGGCACCGACGACCTGCTGCTCGGCACCGATGTGGCCGGCCGCGAGGCCAGCGAACTGGAAGGACTGATCGGCTTCTTCGTCAATGTGCTGCCATTGCGTTCGCGGCTGCAGCCCAGCGCCTCCTTCGTCGAGCTGCTGGCGGCCACAAGGCGCACCTGCCTGGCCGCCTTCGAGCACCAGGCGCTGCCCTTCGACCGCATAGTCGAGGCTCTCGATGTACCCCGCGACCGCAGCCGCAACCCTCTGGTGCAGGCCCTGTTCGTGCTGCAGAACACCCCGCAAAGCGACTTCGCCATTCCAGGTCTGGCCATCCAACTACTGCCGCCCGCCGAGCGCAGCAGCAAGTTCGATATGGCGTTGTTCCTCGAACGCGACGGCGACGACCTGTGTGCCGACTGGGTATACGCCAGCGCGTTGTTCAAGGCCGAGCGCATCGCCGCGCTGGCCGACGCCTGGATCGCGGTGCTGGAACAGGCCGTCGCCGCGCCCCAGGGCACTGTCGCTGCATTCACCTTCACGTTGCCGCAATCGGAGCCTTCCGGCATGGCCAAGACCTCTGCGCCGAGCAAACTCGACAAGTTGAAAAAACTCGCACCGCGCACCAACGCCGCGCCGCGCCCGCTGATCAAGACCAGGCCCTTGATGGATGGACGCGACTTCCCGCTGCTGATCGAACCGGCCGTGCCCGACCTCGACCCGCTGGGCTGGGCGCGCAGCTCCCGCGACCTGATCGATACCCTGCTGTGCCAACACGCCGGGCTGCTGTTCCGTGGCTTCGCCCTGAACAGCGCGCAGGACTTCGAAGCCTTCGCCGAAGCCATCCACCCCGGCCTGTTCGGCGGCTACGGCGACCTGCCGAAGAAAGAAGGTGGACGCAATATCTACCGCTCCACGCCCTACCCCGAGCGGGAAATGATCCTGTTCCACAACGAGAGCTCGCACCTACCGCGCGCGCCGCGCAAGCAGTGGTTCTTCTGCGAACAGCCCTCGCCGGTGGGCGGCGCCACCCCAATCGTCGATTGCCGCGAGCTGTACCGGCGCCTACCGCAAGCCCTGGCGGAAACCTTCGAGCGCAAGGGCCTGCTCTATGTGCGCACCTTCACCAAGCGCCTGGACGTGAGCTGGCAGGAGTTTTTCAAGACCGACGACCGCGCCGAGGTGGAAGCCCAGTGCCGCGCCAGCGATACCGAGTTCGTCTGGCTGGCGGGCGACGAATTGCAGACCCGCACCCGCTGCCCGGCGGTGATCCGTCACCCGCTGAGTGGCGAGCGCAGTTTCTTCAATCAGGTGCAGTTGCATCACGTGCATTACCTGGAGCCGGAAGTGCGCGAGGACCTGCTGGCCATGGTCGGCCTGCAGCGCATGCCGCGCCACGTCTACTTCGGCGACGGCAGCCCGATCGACGATGAGGTGATGGCGCTGCTCGGCTGTCTCTACGAGGAATGCGCGGTGCGCTTCGACTGGCAGCGCGGCGACGTGGTGATGCTCGACAACTTGTTGGCCGCCCACGCCCGCGACCCCTACGAGGGCCCACGCAAGATAGTGGTGGCCATGGGCGATCTTCACGAGCCAGCACAACTGCTGAATAGCTTTAGCGAAATGGAATTGCAGAATTGAACGACATGCACGAAATCGACTCGGGATACCCACTTAGCCCCGAACAACAAACGGCGTTGAACAGTGGCCAAGCCGCAGCGCAGCTGCGTATCGGTTTGAGCGGCGCGCTGGATGAACAGCGACTGCGCCAAGCGCTGCTCAGCCTGGTGGCGCGCCACGAAAGCCTGCGCATGGCCCTGCGGCCCTCACCGCTCTATCGTGGCCTGCGCCAGCAAGTGGTGGAGGCCGGGCTGGATTGGCACCGGCTGGACCTGCGCACCGCGACGGACAGTCTGGAAGCGCGCGTGGCCGAGCTGTGCGGCCTGCCGTTCGCTCTGGACAACGGCCATCTGCTGCGGGCCGTATTGGTTCGCCTGGACGAGCGCGACTGGCAATTGACGCTGTGCCTGGCGCCCAGCGCCGGTGACCGCCTAAGCCAGGAAACTCTGTTCGCCGAACTGCCGCAGGTCTACGACCAGCCGTACACCGAACTTGAGGAAGTCTTCCAGTACTCGCAATTTATCGAGTGGCGCACCGAGCTGGCCGCTGATCCCGAAGCTGACGCGGGACGCATCTATTGGTCCGACCTCGGTCTGGAGCAACTGCCGGCACTGCGTCTAGGCTACCGCCTCCAGGCCAAGGCCGAGAGCGATCAGGGCTGTTTGACCCAAGCCCTACCCGACGCGCTAACAGCCGAGCTGGCGCGCCTCGCCGAAGCCCGGCAACAGCCCTTGCCGACCCTGCTGCAAGCCGCCTGGTGGGCGCTGTTGGCACGCATCGGTGGGCAACCGGCCTTCATCGGCGGCTGGCAACACGACTGCCGCCGCGACTATGAAGCCCTGGCAGGCGGGATCGGCGTCTTCGACAAAGTGCTGCCGCTGCCGCTGCGTCTCGACCCGAGCGAACCCTTCGCGCACTGGCTGCAACGTCTGGCGGTGCTGCTGGAAGAGCATGTCGGCGCGCAAGAGTACTGGCCCCTGAGCGAACCGCAGCAGCAGGCGCACCTCAGCGTCGGCTTCGCCCTCGCGGGTCAACCCAACGAGCGGCAAGCCGGTGGGCTGAGCTGGTATGCCTTGGCGCTGCCGGGCACCGACCGGCGCTTCGAGCTGGCCCTGCAAGCTCGGCTGGCGGACAGCGGCGTCACCCTGGCCCTGCATCACGACAATGCTCGCTATGGGCAGGACGACGCGCAGTGTTTGCTGGAGCAGTACCTGTGCCTGCTGGAGAACCTGCCCAAGCAGTTCGACGCGCCATTGGCCGAACTGGATCTCAGCCCGGCCGCCCATAGGCCGCATCAGCTTGCCCTGTGCGGGCCGACCCGGGACTTCGGCCAGACCGCCCTACCCGCGCGCCTGGCCCATTGGGCTGCAACCACACCCGAGGCCGAAGCGCTGCATGCCGGCGATCTGCGGCTGAACTACCGCGAATTAAACGCGCGCGTCGAACACCTGGCCGGCGCGCTGCAAGCCCGTGGCGTCGGCGCACAGAGCCGCGTGGCACTGTTGTTGCCGCGCTCTGGCGAGCTGGTGCTGGCGCTGCTGGCGGTGCTGCGCGCCGGGGCCGCCTATGTGCCGCTGGACCCGAGCTGGCCCGCCGTGCGCCTGCACAAGATCCTCGCCGACGCCCAGCCACAGCTGCTGCTGTGCGAGTTGCCGAGAGACGATCTGCACGGTCAAAGCTGCTTGAGCCTCGCCGGTCTTCAGAGCAACAGCGAAGCCGAGTTGGCACCACTCGACAGCATCCGCCTAGACCAAGCCGCCTATCTGCTCTACACCTCCGGCACCAGCGGCGAGCCCAAAGGCGTGCTGATCGAGCACGGCCAACTGCTCAACTACAGCGCCGCCGTCAGTGAAGCGCTGGAGTTGAACGCTTGCCGGCGCTTCGCCCTGACTTCCTCGGTGGCCGCCGACCTGGGCAATACCAGCCTGTTCGGAGCCCTGTGGAACGGCGCTTGTCTGGTGGTCGCCAGCGACGCGGAGAGCACCGATGCCGCCGCCTTCGCCCGCTTCGTCCGCGAGCAGCGCATCGACTGCCTGAAGATGGTGCCCTCGCACCTCGCTGCGCTGATCGAAGACGACGCCGCGAGCCTGCCGGCAACCCTGATCCTCGGCGGCGAAGCCACCCCGCGCGCGCTGGTGGAGCGTATTCGCCGACTGGCCCCGAGCTGCCGCCTACACAACCACTACGGCCCCACCGAAACCACGGTCGGCCTGCTGGTGCACAGCCTCGCCCAAGGCTACGACGACGAGGCCCTGCCACTGGACCGCGCCCTCGCCAACGGCTACGCCTACGTGTTGGAAACCACCCCCGAGGGCCTGCGCCCCGTGCCCCTCGGCGCTGCCGGCGAGCTGTATCTCGGTGGTGCGCAGTTGAGCCGTGGCTATCTGAACCGCGACTCGGATGCCTTCCTCGACGACCCGCTGCGTCCCGGCCAACGTTTGTACCGCAGCGGCGACCGTGCCCGCCTGCTGCCGGACGGCCGTCTGCAACTGCTCGGCCGGCTCGACCAGCAGCTGAAGATTCGTGGTTTCCGCGTCGAGCCGGGCGAATTAGAGGCCGCGCTATTACGCCTCGAAGGTGTCAGCCAGGCGGCAGTGAAAGTGTTAGGCGAACAGCTGCACGCCTATGTGGTCAGCGAACGTCCTACCGAGGAACTGCTGGCCGAGTTGCGCGGGCAACTGCCGGATTACTTGCAACCGACCCGTCTGCTCAAGCTGGCTGCGCTGCCGCGCATGGCCAACGGCAAAATCGATCGCCAGGCGCTGCCTGACCCGGCCAGTCAAGCCGATAGCAGCGCCATGCAGGCACCGCGCGATGCCCTGGAAGCGCTGCTCACCGACCTCTATGTCGAATTGCTGGAGCTCGATGCTGTGGGCACGACGCAGAGCCTGTTCGACCTGGGCGGTCATTCGCTGATGGTGATCAAGCTCTGCGCGCGGCTGCGCAAGCTGCTGCAAGTCGAAGTGGCCCCAGGCCTGGTTTTCGATCACCCCAGCGTCGTGGCGTTAGCCCAGGCCTTGCGCGAACGGGAAAGCACAGCCGGCCGCTTGGTCCAGATCGCCGAACTGCGGCGCAAACTCGCCGCCATGAGCCCAGATGAACGCGCGGCCTTGCAGGCGCGCGCGCAGTCCAGTGCAGGAGTCGCGAATTGAACAGCCCAAGCCTGCCATTCGACGCTAAAACCCTGGCCGAACGCATCGCTCGACTGGATCCGGAAAAACGCCAAGGCTTTATCCGCGCCCTGGCCGACAAGGGCATCCGCCTGACCCGTCTGCCCATAGTCAGTGCACCGCGCGCTGGGACCGTACCGCTGTCCTACGCCCAGCAGCGCCTGTGGTTCCTGATGCAGTTGGAGCCCGACAGCGCCGCCTATAACATGCCGGCCGCATTGCGCCTGCGCGGCGAACTGGACCAGGCTGCGCTGCAGCGCAGCTTCGCCCACCTGGTGCAGCGCCACGAAGCGCTACGCAGCAGCTTTCACCAGACCGAGGGCGAAGCCGAGCAGAGAGTCCATGCCGCATTCCCTCTGGCGATAGGCGAGACCGATCTGAGCGGATTATCGGCAATCGAACGCGAACAATGCCTGCGGCAGATGATCGACGTCGAGGCCAACGCCCCGTTCGACCTCAGCCAAGGCCCACTGCGTCTGCACCTGGTGCGCCTGGCCATGGACGAGCATGTGCTGCTGCTGACCGCCCACCATATAGTCGCCGACGCCTGGTCACTGGGCATCCTGACCCGCGAGCTGTCCAGCTGCTATGCGGCGCTGAGCCAAGGGCAAAACCCGCAACTGCCAGCACTGCCGATCCAGTACGCCGACTACGCGCTGTGGCAACGCAACTGCCTGGCAGGCGCGGCGCTGGAGCCGGAGCTGGCCTACTGGACCGCGCAACTCGGCGGCGAACAGCCGGTATTGGAACTACCCAGCGACCGGCCGCGGCCGAAGCAAGGGAGCGGTCGCGGCGGGCGCCACAGCCTGCGTCTGGACGCCGAGCTGAGCGCCGGCCTCAACCGCCTGGCACGTGAGCGCGGCACTACCTTATTCAGCGTGCTACTGGCGGCCTTCGATGTACTGCTGTACCGCCTCAGCGGCCAGAACGACCTGCGCGTCGGAGTGCCGGTGGCCAACCGTACCCGCCTGGAAACCGAGGGTCTGATCGGCTGCTTCGTCAACACCCTGGTTCTACGTGCCGAGCTGAACGGCCAGCAGTCCTTCGTCGCGCTGCTGGATCAGGTAAAAGCCGCCAGCCTCGCTGCCCAGGCCCACCAGGAGCTGCCCTTCGAGCGCCTGGTGGAAGCGCTGCAACCCGAGCGCGATCTCAGTCACCCCCCGCTGTTCCAGGTGCTGTTCAACCTGTTCGAAGGCCAGCAATCGCGCCGACTCGAACTGCCGGGCCTGAGCATCGAGGAAATCGAGCGCGAGCAGAGCTCCGCGCAATTCGACCTGAGCCTGGACATGGCCGAGCGAGCTGGTCAGTTGGAAGCCTGTTTCAGCTTCAACCGCGACCTGTTCGACGACGCCACCGTTGTCCGCTATGCCGACCATTTCGCTTGCCTGTTGCAGGCCATAGTGGCTAATCCGCAGGAGCGCATCGGCCAGCTGCCGCTACTGAACGACGCGCAGCAGCGCGCCCAGCTGAGCCAGTGTCAGGCGAGGATGGTTCAACCAGCCGCGGAGCTGGTGCATCTGCGCCTGGCCGCCCAGGCCGTCGTCACCCCCGAGGCGCCCGCCCTGGTGCTGGACGATTACACCTGGAGCTACGCTGAGCTCAACCAGCGCGCCAACCGCATCGCCCATCGCCTGCTGGCCCTGGGTCTGCCGGCGGAGGCGCGCGTCGGTCTGTGCCTGCCGCGCGGGCTGGAGATGGTCGCGACGCTGTTCGGCTGCCTCAAGGCCGGGCTGGCCTTCGTACCGCTGGACCCGGAATTCCCCGCCGAACGCCTGGCCCATATGATCGAAGACGCCGGCATCCGTCTGTTGCTGGTGGCGCCCGCTACCCTCGCCGCCACGGCCGCCCACGCCCAATTGGAACGCCTCGAGGTCAGCGCCATCGCCTCGGGCCCGCTGTCCGACCCTGACGTGGCCGTATATCCGGCGCAACTGGCCTATCTGATGTACACCTCAGGCTCCACCGGCAAACCCAAGGGCGTGGCCATAGAGCATCAGGCATTGGCCGGGCACAGCGAGGTGGCGCTCGGTTTCTTCGAGCTGAGCGCGCAGGACCGGGTGCTGCAATTCTCCACCTTCAATTTCGACGGCTTCGTCGACCAACTCTTCCCCGCCCTCAGCTGCGGCGCCTGCGTGGTGCTGCGTGGTCCCGAGCTGTGGGACAGCCAGGAATTCAAGCAGCGCCTGCTACGCCACGGCATCAGCGTGGCCGACCTGTCCACCGCCTACTGGTACCAGCTGGCCCAGGATTTCGCCGCCGAGCCACCAACCGACCATGGCGCGCTGCGTCTGGTCAGCGCCACCGGCGAGGCGATGCCGCCCGAAGGGCTGAGCGCCTGGCGCCAGGCCGGTCTGAGCCAAGTACGGCTGCTCAACACCTACGGGCCCACCGAAGCCACGGTGACCGCCAGCGTGCAGGACTGCCAAACCTGGACCCAGGGTGAGCAGCCGCTGCCGGTGCAGATGCCGATTGGCCAGGCGCTGGCTGGCCGCGCCTTCTACCTGTTGGACCGCGATGGCAACCTGGCGCCACCCGGCGTACCTGGCGAGCTGTGCATCGGTGGCGAACTGCTAGCCCGTGGTTACCACGACCGCCCGGCCTTGAGCGCCGAACGCTTCGCCCCCGACCCTTTTGGCCCGCCGGGAAGCCGCCTATACCGTACTGGCGATTTGGCGCGTAGCTTGGCCGACGGCTCCTTCGAATACCTCGGGCGCATCGACCAGCAGGTAAAACTGCGCGGTTTCCGCATCGAACTGGGGGAGATTGAGGCGCGCCTACAAAGCCATCCGGCCGTGCGTCAGGCCTTGGTACTGGTGCGCGAAGATCGTCCCGGCGACCGCCGTCTGGTCGCCTATCTAGTGCCCCATGCCGAGGCGCCCAGCATCGAGGCCTTGCGTGTGCACCTGGCCGTGACCCTGCCGGACTATATGTTGCCCGTCGCCTTCGTCAGCCTGGTGCAGCTGCCTCTCAGCCCCAACGGCAAGCTCGACCGCAAAGCCCTGCCGCTACCGGAATACGGCAACGACGGCGCTGCCCTGACGCTGCCACGCACCGTCCAGGAACAGGCCCTGACCGAGGTCTGGCAAGCGGTGTTGGGACTGGAATCGCTGGGCATCCACGACAATTTCTTCGCCCTTGGCGGCCATTCGCTGCTGGCCACCCAACTGGTGGCACGGCTGCGTCGTCAACTGGGTGTGGAGCTGCCGCTGCGGGCGGTGTTCGAAGCACCGACCATAGCCCTGATGGCCGAACGTTTGCCCTCCAGCGATGCGCTGGTGGAGCAACCGATTCCCGTCGCGCCGCGCCCGGCTGTGGGCATTGCGGCGCTGCCGCTGTCCCACGCCCAACAAGGCATGTGGTTTATCCAGCAACTGGAACCGAACAGCGCCGCCTACCATATTCCCAGCGCCGCACGGTTGCGCGGCCATCTCGATAGCGCCGCCCTGCACGGTGCTTTCCAAGCCTTGATGCGTCGACACGAGGCCTTGCGTACCAGTTTCCGGGAGCAGGACGGTGAGCCGATTCAATTGATCCGCGGCGATATTGAACTGCCGCTGCCGATGATTGACCTCGGCCATCTGGCTTCCAGCGAGCGTGAAGCCGCGGCCAGCCACCTGCTGATCGAGGAAGCCACCCGCCCCTTCGACCTGACCCAGGCACCGCTGCTGCGCTTGACGCTGGTCCGTCTGGCAGCCGACGAGCATCTGCTGTTGCTGGTGCTGCACCACATCATCGCCGATGGTTGGTCCATGGGTGTGCTGGTCAATGAGCTGGCGCAGCTCTATCGCGCCGCCCTGGAAGGTTGTGAGGCCGCGCTACCAACCCTGCCGATTCAGTACGCCGACTACGCCGTCTGGCAGCGCCAGCGCCTCGACGGCGCGGGCCTGGAACGCCAGCTCGGCTACTGGCGCAGCGCCCTGGGCGAACCCCAGGTGCCGCTGGAGCTGCCCAGCGATCGGCCACGGCCGGCGGTCATCAGTGGCCGTGGCGGACGCCATCGCTTTAGCATCGATAAAACCACCAGCGAACAGTTGAAAAACCTCTGCCAAGAGCAGGGAGCCACGCTCTTTATGGGGTTGCTCGGCGCTTTCCAAGTCTGGCTGCATGCCCATAGTGGGCGACTCGACCCCATAGTCGGCACCGATGTGGCCAACCGTGGCCGTGCCGAAACCGAAGGGGTGGTCGGCTTCTTCCTCAACCAGCTGGCGCTGCGCGCGGACCTAGCCGGCAACCCAAGTTTCGCCGAGCTGCTGGCGCGGCTGCGGGTACAGGTGCTGGATGCCTACAGCCATCAAGAGCTGCCGTTCGACAAGCTGGTGGAAGCGCTCAACCCAGTACGCAGCCTGGCCCATAGCCCGCTGTTCCAGGTCAAGCTGGTGTTGCAGAACCAGCCGGAAGGCGCCTTGGAAATGCCCGGTCTGGCGGTACTCCCCGAGCCGGTCGAACACGGCCAGGCGCAGCTCGATTTGCACCTGAGCGTGGAAGAAACCACGCATGGCCTCGACTGCACCTTCAAATACAGCGCGGATCTGTTTGAGGCGACCACTGTAGCGGCCTTTGCCGAAGAGTTCAGCGCACTGTTGGCGCAGGTGGTTGCCTCCCAAGAGGTGCAGATCGCGACCCTGGCCCAGGACCTCTCCCAACGCGCCCGCGAACGCCGCCTGAGCGAACAGCGCGTCCGCAGCCAGCACGGCTTGGCGCGCCTCGGCGGCGTCCGGCGCAAATCCCTACTCACCTCCATGGAGGGCTAGTCCCATGACCACTTCCCCGCTCCTCGGCGGCATGCGCCGTAAAGCCATCCGCCTGGAAGAAGACAGCCTGGTGCGCTTCACCCCGCTGCTGCCCGGCCAGACATTCCCGATGCTGTGCGAGCCCGCCACCGCCGGGGTCAGCCTCCAGGCCTGGGCCGAACGCCAGCGCGAGCTGCTGGAAAGCAAACTGCTGGAACACGGAGCGATCCTGTTTCGCGGCTTCGCCGTCGGCTCGGCCAATGAGTTCGACCAGTGCATTAGTGCCCTCTCCGGCGGCGCCCTGGAGTACCGCTTCCGCGCCTCGCCGCGTACCCAGGTCAACCCTGGCCTGAACATCTACACCTCCACCGACTACCCCCAGGACCAGCGGATCTTCCCGCACAACGAGCACTCCTATTCGCCGGTGTTCCCGCTGAAAATCTTCCTCTGGTGCGACGTCGCCCCTGAGTGGCGCGGCGAAACGCCCATCGGCGACACCCGCGCCATCACCCGCGCCATCGACCCGGCGATCCGTGAGCGCTTCGCCGAGAAGGGCATCATGTACGTGCGCAACTACGGCGACGGCTTCGGCCTGCCTTGGCAGACGGTGTTCCAGACCGAAGACCGCGCTCAGGTCGAGGCTTACTGCGCCAGCGTCGGCATTGCCGTGGAGTGGAAGGCGGACAACCGTCTACGTACCCGTCAGGTCGGCCCGGCACTGGTGCGTCACCCACGCAGCGGCGAGACCCTCTGGTTCAACCACGCCACCTTCTTCCACGTCAGCACCTTGCCGGCCTCGGTGCGCGATGCCCTGCAGGCCGACTTCGCCGACGACGACCTGCCGCAGAACACCTTCTACGGCGACGGTAGCCCGATCGAGCCCGAGGTGCTCGAACACCTGCGTGGGGTCTATCTGCAGCAGATGATCGAATTCCCCTGGCAACGCGGTGACGTGCTGCTGCTGGACAACATGCTGGCCGTCCACGCGCGCAACGAGTTCAACGGCCCGCGGCGCATCCTGGTGTCCATGGCCGAGGCGCTGAACAGCAGCGATGTCGCCCTCAACCGCTAATCCCCATTTCCTGGGAAGGTGCTGGCAAGACAAAGACTGCTGGCACTCCCTGCCCCGATTGAAAGGTCAACGGATATGTCCATCGAAGGATTTCGCCCCGCTCTGCAACAAACCCGTCACTGGCGCGTCGCCCCACACGCCGTCGCGCAATTGTGCGCAGAACTGCCGGCCACCATTGATCCGCAACGCCTGCACGCCGCCCTCGGCCAGCTCCTGGCCCGCCATGAAATCCTGCGCACCCGCCTGACTGCCGTACCGGGCCTGCAGCTGCCGGTGCAGGTGATAGCCGAAGAGCTGAATTTCGCCTGGCAAGTCGTGGAGGCCAGCGAGGCGGACGCCGAAGCCCAGCTGCAGACCGAACTCGCGACCCGAGTGCAGAGCGCCGAGCAGCCCCCCCTGGCTGCCGCCCTGCTGCGCAGCGGCCCAAGTAGCCGCTTGCTGTTGGCCCTGCCGCGGGTCAATGCCGATGCCGCGACCCTGGAGCGCCTGTTGCAAGAGCTGGCAGACCTATATCAGGGCCAGCCACTGGACGACGAGCCAGTGCAGTACGCCGACTTCGCCGAGTGGCAGCATGAGCTGGCGACGGGTACCGACGGCGATGCCGGCCGCGCCTTCTGGCAGCGCCAACAGGCCGTGGAAATGCTAGGCCTCGCCCATCCCTTTCAACATGCCCGCACCGAGTCGGCCTATCGGTCAGCGCACATCGCACAAAGCCTGAACACCACGGCCCAGGACAACCTGCATAGCGCTCTCGCCGGCCTGGCGGTGCAACCCGCCACGGTCTTCGGCCTGTGCTGGGCGGCGCTGCTGCAGCGTCATCTGGGCCTGCCGCGTCTGCTCCTGGGCTGGTGCCATGAGGGCCGTAACGACGCCACACAAACCGCCTTTGGCGCCTACGCTAAGGTTCTGCCGCTACTGCTCGCGGTGGACGAAAATAAATCCTTGGCGGCCCTCACCGACGAGTTCGGCGCACTGCTGGCGGAAGCCGAGGCCTGGCAGGAAAGCTGGCCGGGTGAAGCTGCAGGACCGAGCTTCGGCTTTCGCTATGGCACAAGCCCTGCCGCCACCTGGCCACTGCTAACACTGCAGGCCGACGGTGAAGCCTTTGCCCTGCAGCTGGATATTCAAGAGCGCAACGGTCAGTTCGCCTTCACACTCCACTACGACGCGGCGCGCCTGGATCAGCCAGCCGCCAAACTGATCCTTGGGCAGTTCCTCGCCCTCTGCGAACAGGCCTGCGCGGCCAGCCGCCGTCCCCTGTGCGAGGCCAACGGCATAGGGGCGCAGCAGGCCGAGTGGCTGGCCGCGCTCAACCAGACGGCCGTGGAAATCCCCACGCCGGCCCTGCTGCACCAGCTGTTCGAGGCCCAGGCCGAGGCCAACCCCGCAGCCATCGCCCTCAGCCACGGTGGCCATCAGCTCAGCTATGGCGAGCTGGAGCGCCAGGCCAACCGCCTCGCCCAGCGTCTGCGTCATGCCGGCTTGCGCGCCGGGCAACCGGTGGGGTTGTTTCTCGGTCGATCGAGCGAAGCCATAGTTGCCATTCTGGGCATCCTCAAGGCCGGCGGTGCCTACCTGCCACTGGACCCGGCCTATCCCAGCGAGCGCCTGGCCGACATGCTGGCGCAAACCCAGGCGCCGCTGTTGCTAAGCATCTCCGCGCGCAATGAACACCTGCCGGCGGGCGACTACCGCTGTCTCTGGCTAGATGCCGAAGACGCTGCCGATCTGCCCGAACAGCGCCCTGCGCCCATCGGCCATCCCGACCAACTGGCCTACCTGATCTTCACCTCAGGTTCCACCGGGCGCCCCAAGGGGGTGATGGTCTCGCACCGCAACGCGGTGCATTCCACCAGTGCCCGCTGGCTCGGCTATGAGCAGCCGGTGGAGTCCTTTCTGCTGGTTTCCGGCCTGGCCTTCGATAGCTCGGTGGCCGGGCTGTTCTGGACCCTCAGCCAGGGCGGAACCCTGTGTCTGCCGGATAACGAGCAAGTGCAGGATGCTCTGGTCCTCGGCAGGCTGATCGCCGAGCAGCGCATCAGCCATTGCCTAATGTTGCCTTCGCTGTATGCCCAGGTGCTGGAACAGGCAGGTGCGCAGTTGGCCAGCCTGCGTTGCGCCATAGTCGCCGGCGAAGCCTGCCAGGCGGTGGTGGCGGCGCTGCACCATGAAGTTTGCCCGGCCGCCGCGCTATACAACGAATACGGCCCCACCGAGGGCAGCGTCTGGTGCAGCCTGTACCGCAGTACCGGTGGGGAACAGGGCGTGCTGCCGATCGGTCGCGCCATCGCCAATATGCAGGTGCGGGTACTGAACGAGCGACTCGAAGTGGTCGCCCCTGGCGTCGCCGGGGAAATTTACCTCGCTGGCGCCGGCATCACTCAGGGCTACCTGGGGCGCCCGGATCTGAGCGCTGAACGCTTCCTGCCCGATCCTTTCGGCGCGCCGGGCAGCCGTCTCTATCGCAGCGGCGATATCGGCCGACTAAACGCTCAGGGTGACCTGGAGTTTCTCGGCCGCACCGACCATCAGGTGAAGATTCGCGGTTTTCGCATCGAACTGGGCGAGATCGAGGCGCGCCTGCTGCAACACCCGGCGATCCGCGAAGCCGCGGTGATCGCCCGCGAGAGCAGCGCAACTGAGGTCGAACTGGTGGCCTACTTGGTCTGCCGCGATACCTGTCCCGGCGCTCAGGCACTGCGGCAACATCTGGCCGAGCAATTGCCGGAACATATGCTGCCGAACGCCTACCTGATGCTGCCGGCGCTGCCGCTGACGCCTAACGGCAAGCTCGACCGCGCCGCCCTGCCCGCTCCCCAGCGCAGTAGTGAGCGCAACTATCGCGCGCCGCGTGACGAACGGGAAAAGCTGCTGGCCGAACTTTGGGCCGAGGTACTGGGCGTCGAGCGGATAGGTTTGGATGATCATTTCTTCGAACTGGGCGGCCACTCGCTGACCGCCACCCGGCTGATCTCACGCTTGCGCAGCACCCTGGGGCTGGAAGTGCCGGTGCGTGCACTGTTCCTCCATCCGACCCTGGCCGGTTTCGCCGAGCAGGCGCTGCCGGCGGCCCCGCTGTCCAGCCTGCCGCCCCTGCTGCCGGCCCCGGAAACCGCCAGCCTGCCGCTGTCCTTCGCCCAGGAGCGTCTGTGGCTGTTCGACCGCCTGCACCCGGGCACTAACGCCTACAGCGTGGCTGAGGCGGTGAGCCTGTCCGGAGCCTTGGACCATCAGGCGCTGGAGCGCAGCTTCAGCGAGTTGCTGCGCCGTCATGCCAGCCTGCGGACGACCTTCGTACTGGTGGATGGCCAACCGCAGCAACGCATCGCCGTGCCGCGGCCCTTCCCGTTGCCGCTGCTGGACCTCAGCGACCTGAGCCAGGCCGAGCGCGATGAGGCGCTACGACACGAGCTCGATGCCCTGGCGCTGCAACCCTTCGACCTGGCCCGCGGGCCGCTGATCCGCGCCGGCCTGGTGCGTCTGGATGCACAGACCCATGTGCTCTGGCTGTGCCTGCACCATGTAGTCACGGACGGCTGGTCGATGCGCGTACTGACCCGCGAACTGACCGCGCTCTACAGCGCATTCAGCACCGGCCAACCCTCGCCCCTGAGCGAGCCGGTGCTGCAATACACCGACTTTGCCCATTGGCAACGTCGCCAGCTCGGCGCCGAAGTACTCAAACCACAACTCGACTTCTGGCTCACCCACCTGGGTGACGAGCGACCACTGCTGCACCTACCCGGTATGCGTCCGCGTCCGGCACTGCCCAGCCATCGCGGCGCCCAGCACGAACTCAGCCTCGACACCGAGCTGACCCAGGCGCTGCACGAGTTGACCCAGAAAAAAGGCGTGACCCTGTTCAGCACCCTGCTCGCCGCCTTCAAACTGCTGCTAGCCGGGCACAGCGGGCAGCACGACATCCGCGTCGGTATCCCCATCGCCAACCGCAACCAGCAGGTGCTCGAAGGGCTGATCGGCTTCTTCGTCAACACCCTGGCCCTGCGCAGCGATCTGGCCGGCAACCCCTCGTTCGAGGCGTTGCTGGTTCAGTTGCACGACAATATGCTGGCCGCCCACGACAACCAGGACCTGCCGTTCGAACAACTGCTACAAGCGCTGCCCAACCAGCAGAGCACGCCGCTGCTGCAGGTGATGTTCGACCTACACCGCGAACGCATCCTCACCTCCAGCGAGTTTGGCAATCTGCGCATCGAACCGGTGGAGGAAGGCAGCAACCACAGCACCTTGTTCGATCTGATGCTGGATATAGGCGAGCGCAAGCGCGGCCTGGTCGCCACCTTTACCTACAGCACCGACCTGTTCGAGCCAGATCATATTGCCCTGCTGGCCGAGGACTACCGGCAGTTGCTGCGCAACGTCGTGCAGCAACCCCAGACACGCCTCGAGCAATTGTGCAGCCAACTCAGCCAGCTGCCCGCCCCCAGCCCGCGCAGCGCCCTGAAAGCGGAAACCCAGGTCTACGCCCTACTGGAAGAACTGCTGGAGCAGCCCTTCCTCGACCCACAGAGCAACTTCTTCGAGCAGGGCGGTACCTCGCTCAAGGCAGTGCTGCTCTGTGCGCATCTACAGGAGTTGTGGGGTACGACAGTTCCAGCGCAACTGGTGTTCCTGCATCCGCAGTTGGCCGAACTGGTGCGGGTACTCAAGCCCTACGCGGGGACTATGGCGCGCTAAAAACCATCGCGGATAAATCCGTTCCTACAGGTCTGCTCTTTCTTGTAAGCGGCTTTATCCGTGATTGCAGTTCGAGGCGTAGCGCTTGCGGTTGAACACGGCCGAGTTGGCAATCAATGTAATTTTCAGCTCAGCTTAAGTGCGACCTGCAGAGCGGTGAGCAAGCACAAGATGAAAACTCAGCTTTACTCTCATTTGCATTTTGATAACCATTACGAGGCAATCCTCATGCAGATTCGCAATAGTCTTCTCGCCCTGCTGGCGCAGGCTGTCGCCGTTACCTCGGTGCAGGCCGCCGACGAAGTGGTGGTCTATTCCGCGCGTATCGACGACCTGATCAAGCCGGTATTCGATGCCTACACCGCCAAGACCGGCGTGCCGGTGAAATTTATCACCGACAAGGAAGCCCCCCTGCTGGCGCGCCTGCAGGCCGAGGGCGAGAACACCCCGGCCGATATGCTGATCACCGTGGATGCCGGCAACCTCTGGCAGGCCGAGCAGCAAGGCGTGCTCAAGCCGCTCAAGTCTTCCGTGATCGAGGCCAATATCCCGGCCCAATACCGCTCCAGCACCGGCAGCTGGACTGGCCTGTCGCTGCGCGCACGGACCATTTTCTACTCCCCTGAGCGGGTCAAGCCGAGCGAGCTGTCCACCTACGAAGCCCTCGCCGACAAGAACTGGGAAGGCCGCCTGTGCCTGCGCACCAGCAAGAAGGTCTACAACCAGTCGCTGACCGCCACCCTGATCGAGACCCATGGCGCGGCCAAGACCGAAGAGCTGATCAAGGGCTGGGTCGGCAACCTGGCCACCGACGTGTTCGCCGACGATACCGCGCTGCTGCAGGCCATCGATGCCGGCCAGTGCGACGTGGGCATGGCCAACACCTACTACTTCGGTCGCCTGCACAAGCAGCAGCCTGATCTGAAGGTCAAGCCTTACTGGCCGAACCAGGCCGACCGTGGCGTGCACGTCAACCTGTCCGGAGCTGGCGTCACCAAGCATGCGCCGCATGCCGAGGCCGCGCAGAAGCTGCTGGAGTGGATGACCAGCGAAGAGGCCCAGGGGCTGTTCGCAAGCCTCAACCAGGAATTCCCGGCCAACCCGAAAGTCCCGGCTTCTGCCGAAGTGGCAGCCTGGGGCAGCTTCAAGGCCGACGCCATCCCGCTGGAAGTGGCCGGCAAGCGTCAGGCCGAAGCCACCATGCTGATGGACCGCGCCGGCTGGAATTGATCGGCACTCGTAGGATGGGTTGAGCGCAGCGATACCCATCGCATCCCGGCGCGATGGGTATCGCCGCTACGCGCCTCAACCCATCCTACGCCGTTATACTCGACGCCCCGGCTCAGTCCGGGGCGTTGTGTTTTCCAGTTTTGAGGAATCTGCGTGGCCCATCCTGCTCAGCGTCGCTGGTATCCCATCGCTTTTGCCGTCGCCCTGCTGGTGCTGTTGCCGCTCAGTGTGCTGCTGTTCAGCTGGCACGAGATAGATCGGCAGATCTGGGCGCACCTGTGGCAAACCCAGTTGCCGCGCCTGCTCGGCAACACCCTGGTGCTGGTGCTGGGGGTCGGCGTCGGGGTCACCGTGCTGGGCGTCAGCCTGGCCTGGCTCACCGCGCTGTGCGAGTTCCCCGGGCGGCGCTGGCTGGACTGGGCGCTGATGCTGCCGTTCGCCATTCCCGCCTATGTGCTGGCGTTCGTGTTTGTCGGCCTGCTGGATTTTGCCGGGCCGCTGCAGAGCCTGCTGCGCGAGTGGTTCGGCACGGGTGTGCGGCTGCCGCGGGTGCGTTCCACCGGCGGGGTGATCATCGTCCTGGTGCTGGTGTTCTACCCCTACGTCTATCTGCTCGCGCGCAATGCCTTCCTGGCCCAGGGCAAGGGCCTGATGGAGGCGGCGCGGGTGCTTGGCCTGGGGCCCTGGCGGGCGTTCTGGCGTGTCGCCCTGCCGATGGCGCGCCCGGCCATAGGCGCCGGCCTGGCGTTGGC
>DASUOY010000342.1:0-3081 GCA_036276395.1 Pseudomonas sp. | reverse complement strand
GCCGGAATGGCCGAAGCCGCCATAGGCCTTGATCCACTTGCCGTGGCTCATGATCGAAGCCTTGGGCAGGCCGGTGGTGCCGGAGGTGTAAATCAGAAAGCAGGGGTCTTTCATCTGCACCTTGGCGCTGTCGGGCGGGTTATCGCTGGCCTGACTGCGCGCCAGTTGCATCAGATTGGTCCAGCCGTCGGGTGCCTGGCCTGCATCGTTGAGACAGTCCTGATCGGCCACCCAGTAACGCGGCGTCTGTGGGTTATCGAGCTGTTCGGCGACCTCAGCGAAGGCCGCCAGCAATTCATCGCCGATCAGCATAAAACCCGGTTTGACCAGATTAAGGCTATGCGCCAGCACCTTGCCGCGCTGAGTGGTGTTGACCAGCGCGCCGACCGCGCCGAGTTTGCTCAGCGCGGCGAGGATCGCCAGCAGCTCCAGGCGGTTTTCCAGCATCACCGCCACCACGCTGCCATGGCCCACGCCTTCGGCCTTGAAGGCCCAGGCCAGGCGATTGGCCCAGGCGTTGAACTGGGCATAGCTAAGGCTGCGCGACTCATCCAGCAGCGCCGGACGGTCGGGATGCTGCTGCGCCGTACGCTGCAGCGCCCAGGCCAGCGACAGGTTCTTCTCGCGATTGCGAATGCCGGCGTAATACAGGCCGCGCAACATACGCGGCACACGCGGCAGCTGCTGGGGCAGGCGGGCAAGAAAACGCAGCGGGGAAATCAGATCGGTTTGGCTCATGGCTCTCGCGCTTATGGTTGTTATGCGGGGGCGAAGCCCAACTCTAGTCGCCGGCATGCACGCCTGCCATGGCTCTGGCGCAAGCCTGGCAGGGCAGATCGGCAAATAGCGGGGCGCCTGTGTATTGCCAGCGAGCCCAGGGCTGTGGCATTAGCTCGGCATGCCAGCGCGACTGCGCGCTGAACCAGGAGGGTGGGATGAACCTGAACCAGATCACTGTGGCGGTCAGCGATGTGCCGCGCTCAATCCGCTTCTATCAGGGCCTGGGCCTGCAACTGATTGTCGAGAGCCTGCCTGACTATGCGCGATTCTGCTGCCCGGATGGCCAGGCGAGTTTTTCCCTAAGCAAGGTTGCGCAGGTGCCTGCCAGCCAGACGTTGATCTACTTCGAATGCGCGGAGCTGGATCAGACCGTCGCGCGCCTGCAGGCCCAGGGCATCGCGTTCAGCATGCTGCCGACCGATCAGCCCTGGCTGTGGCGCGAAGCCTATCTGCAGGATCCGGACGGCAATCCGCTGTGCCTGTATCACGCCGGCGAAAATCGCTTAAACCCGCCCTGGCGGCTCAGCTAAGCCAGTTGCCTGGGTGTTTTTTATACGGGTTCAGTCCCTAAGTGGCCCAGGCAGCTAGACTCTCGCTACATCCGGCCAATGGTTCAAGCGCAAGGTTTTTGCATGAGAACAACTCCTGCTACTTCAGCCGTACTGCCTGCCATCGTTCTCTTCGCGTTGATTGTCCTGGCACCGCTCGCCGGCGCCGACAGTCTGCGTGTTGGCTATTTCGATTTGCCACCCCATACACCCGAAACTGGGCAGGCGGACAGCGAAGGGGCGGTGATCGCCTACTTCGGGAAAATTGCCAAGCACATGCAGCTTGATGACGTGAGTTATCAGCGTTATCCGCTGTCGCGGCTGTTACGCATGCTGGAGCATGGCAACCTGGATATGGCCTTGATTCTGGCCAAGTCGGTCGAGCGTGAGAAAGGTCTGGTCTTTCCGGCTGCGCCCTTTGCCGTGGTGCAGTCGATTCTGCTGCTGCCCCAGCAGCATCCCCTGCATCAGGTGATGTCGGTGGAGCAGTTGCTGCCCCTGCGCTTGGGGGTTTGGCAGGATGGTGCGCGCTCGCCCATGCTGCGCGACCCGCGTTTGCAGTTGAAGACCCTGAGTGGCAATAACGTATTGCGCCAGAGCCTGGAAATGATCCAGGCCGGGCGTCTGGATGCCTTCTACCATCCGGATGACCTGGCCGTGCGTTATCAGCTGCGCAAGCAAGGCATGCAGGAGCACGTCCGTCTGCTGGTATTGCCGGGGCAGGACATAGCCTTGTATTCGGCGTTTTCCAGGCCCGCGGCGAGTGTCTACCTGCAGCGCTATGAGCAGGCGCTGGCAGAGGTGGCGGCGCAGCAGAGCTATGCGGCGTTCTTTGCCGAACGCCTGTTATCAACAGCGGCGCCCTAGGGCCTAGTCGACAAACAGATCGTTCATCAGTTTGCCGGCCGGGTCATAGCGGTACTGCTCGAAGTCGCTCTGGCCCTGCTCACGCAGGATTTCCTCGTCGATCAGCAGGCGTCCGCTGATGCTGCGTTCGCTGCTGGACAGGATGGCGTGGGCGGCATCGGCCATGATCGCCGGCAGGCGTGCGGCCTTCATCACCGCCGGGCCGCCGGCTTCGAACTCGATGGCGGCGGTGGCGATCACCGTCTTCGGCCACAGCGAGTTGACGCTGATGCCGTACTTCCTGAATTCCTCGTGCATGCCTAAGGTCAGCATGCTCATGCCGTACTTGGTGGTGGTGTAGGGGCCGTAGCTGGCGAACCACTTGGGGTCGAGGTTGAGCGGCGGCGACAGGCTGAGGATATGGCCGCCGGCACTTTGCTTCAGGTACGGCAGTGCCGCCTGGCTGCAGACCATCACCGCGCGGGTGTTGATCTGGAACATCAGGTCGTAGCGCTTGGGCTCCAGGTGCTCGACGCCCTTGAGGCGGATGGCCCCGGCGTTGTTGACCAGCGCATCGATGCCGCCGAAGTGCTCGGCGGCCCGGGCCATGGCGGCCTTTACCGCCACCTCGTCGCGCACATCCAGTTGCAGGGCCAGGGCCTTGCCGCCGGCCGCCTCGACTTCCGCGGCCACCGTATGGATGGTGCCGGGCAGTTTCGGGTGCGCCTCGGCGCTCTTCGCCGCGATGACGACATTGGCGCCATCGCGCGCCGCGCGCAGGGCGATTTCGCGGCCGATGCCGCGGCTGGCTCCGGTGATAAACAGGGTTTTGCCTTGCAGTGACATACGCGTGCTCCACTTTTGTTTTTATGTAGCGTGGATGACGTTTTTCTCATCCACCTTGGCT
>DASUOY010000341.1:0-2790 GCA_036276395.1 Pseudomonas sp. | reverse complement strand
CGGCTGCCCTGGGGCAGTTCGCGGCTGCGCAACCAGTTGGCGGCGCGCCGGGCCTGCTCACCGACCTCGGCCCAACTCAGCTCCTGCAGCTGGCCGCCCGGCAGCGGCTGCACCATATAACGTTTATGCGGATGTCGTGCCTCACGCTGGTAAAACACTTCAAGCGGCAAAGGGTATGCATCAGCCACAGGTCTTCCTCCTTTGTTGTTTTTGTGGAGCCAACCAAGCAATTGCTTGGTTTGACTATTCCACGCACAAAGGCGAGCCGCAAGTGAAGAAATGTTTCGGTGTGTAGTGCGCTTTATCCCCGTGAGGGATGCACCAGCGCGAGCAGATTCATCAGCCCCGCCGCGACCATCTCGCCCTCGAGCTCGGCCAGGCTGGCCGTGTGCATGGGCAGCGCCTGTTGGCGACTGGCATGCACCAGCAGGCCGCCCAGGGCTCCCACCAAAGGCTGATGAGTCACCAGCAAGAGTTCGTCCTGGGGGTATGCATCCAGCTGCAGCAGCACCTGCCGCGGGTCGCTGTCGGGTGTCAGCCAGGGCACGGTCTGCAGCGTGCCGCCGTAGCCCAGGGTTTCGGCCAGCAGCGCCGCCGTCTGCTGGGCCCGGGCATAGGGACTGACCAGAATCGCCCCCAGCGCACGGCCCTGTAGCTGCGCCGCCGCCTCGCGAACCTGCTGTCGGCCATGGGTCGTCAGGTTGCGCTCGGCATCGCTGCGGGCACTGGGTTCTGCTTCACCATGACGGAGCAACCACAGCCTCATTGGCCTGCGCTCACAACTTGGGTTCTTCGTCGCGCACCGGGTGCGGCGCCGCGGGAATGCTGTGCGGGGCCTCGCCCTGGGGCGCTTGCGGGGTTGGCCAATCGGCGAACGGCCAGGGTTTCTCGTCGCTATTGAAGGTGCCGAAGCGGCCGATCTGCGCCAGGTACTGGCTCAGGCTGTCGCCAAAACCGAGCAGTCCGGCATTGGGCGCGCCATAGAACAGGCGGTAGCCCAGTTGCAGCAGCACCACGGCGCCCAGCAACAGCTCCGCCAGCTGCCAGACGATGGTGAACAGCAGCATCCAGAGAATGCGCAGCAGTATGGATTCGCGTTGCAACTCTTGGTTCTCGTCACTCATGGCAATCTCCTTGATCGCGCAAAACTCAGAAACCCGTAGTGGGGATAAAGTCGACATCGGTCTTCGGTTCGCCGCTCATCAGCGCGCCTATCACCTGCTCCAGGGTGCGCCCCTCGAACAGAATCGCGTGCAGGCCCGCCACCAGCGGCATATAGACTTCCAGCTGTTCGGCCTTGGACTTCAACACCCGGATAGTGTTCACCCCTTCGGCCACTTCGCCCAGGCGCGCCACCGCATCCTCCAGGCTCAGCCCCTCACCGAGGGCGAAGCCCACCTGATAGTTACGACTTTTCGCTGACGAACAGGTGACAATCAGATCACCGACCCCGGCCAGGCCGAGGAAGGTCATGGGGTTGGCCCCCAGCTTGACCGCGAAACGGGTCATTTCCGCCAGGGCGCGGGTGATCAGCATGCTCTTGGTGTTCTCGCCCATGCCCATGGCCGCCGCCATGCCGGCGATGATCGCGTAGACGTTCTTCAAGGCGCCGCCCAGCTCCACCCCGAAGCGGTCGCCGCTGGCATAGACGCGGAAGGTACGGCCATGCAGCGCCGCCTGCACCTGCCGGCACAGGTCCTCGTCCTCGCTGGCGACCACCGAGGCGGTCAGCGCATGCTCGGCGACTTCCCGCGCCAGATTGGGCCCGGACAGCACCCCGATGCGCGCCTGCGGGGCAATGTCTTCGAGAATCTGGCTCATCAACAGAAAGCTCTGCGCCTCGATGCCCTTGGTGGTGCTGATCAGCATCTTGCCGCTCAACAGCTCGGCCACCGGCTCCAGCGCCTGGCGCAAGGCGCTGGAAGGCAGCGCCACGAAGATCAGCTGGCAGGCCTGCAAGGTAGCGGCCAAATCGGTTACCGGCTCGACGCCCGGATGCACCTTGATGCCTTTGAGGTAGCGCGGATTCTCGCGGGTCAGGCGGATCGCCTGGGCCTGCTGGGCATCGCGCATCCAGTGCAGGACATGCCGGCCATTTTCCGCCAGCAGATTAGCAATCGCAGTGCCGAAGCTACCGCCGCCAAGCACGGCGATGGGGGGCTGATCAGTCATAAAGCATCCGTGTTAAGCCAAGCAGAGTGGCGAATTGCTCGCATTATACGGAGCCGCGAGGGCGCAGCCAGTGTTTAGCAGGCCGGCGGGCACTGGCAAAGCCACCCGGCTCGGTTAACATGCAGTATTTAGACGCTGACAAGGTAGTTGCGTGATTTACCGCATCCAGACGCCCCTAGCCGTTCCCGGCCATCTCGCTACGGCCAGCCCACGGAACCCTGATGGCAGCCCCAGCCGACTGAGGTCAGGCGGAGAAACCCCATGAAGCTGCGTCATGGCTGGGATATCCATACCCGCACGCAACTGATCAGCCTCGGCCCGGCACTGCTGATGACGCTGCTGCTGACCGGCTTTTTCACCTATGCCCGCCTGCAGGACCTGCGCCAGGAACTCACCCACAATGGCCAGCTGATCGCCAGCCAACTGGCGCCGGCGAGCAAGTACGGGGTGATTTCCGGCAACCTGCACGTACTCGAATCCCTGCTGCAGGCCACCCTGAAAACCCCGCATGTGCGCTTTCTCGAAGTGCGCGACAAGGCCGGTAATATTCTCGTCTACGTTGAGCAGGCGCCAGGCAGCGGCCAAGCCAGCAGCCAGGTGGAGATTTTCCAGGCGCCC
>DASUOY010000340.1:0-7496 GCA_036276395.1 Pseudomonas sp. | reverse complement strand
GGCCCTGGGCCGGGATTTCGGCGTCGACAACCTGCGCCTGGCCACCGACCCTGCCGACGCCCAGACCACGCCGGCGCTGCCGTTGGCCAGTGTGGGGGCGCAGCCGCTGTTGCTGCGCTGGGAGCCGGCGCAGCCGGGCCGGCAGTTGCTCTACCTGATTCTGCCGCTGCTCGCCCTGGGCGGCGCGATCTTCGCCCTGATCACCTGGCTGACCCTGCGCCGGGCTATCGCCTCGGCACGGGAAGTAGATGCCAGCTATGCCTCCCTGTATGCCAGCCAGCAGGCCCTGGCCGCCAGTGAGGTGCGTTTTCGCGACGTGGCCGAGGCCGCTTCGGACTGGATCTGGGAGGCCGATGCCGAGCTGCGCCTGACCTACCTGTCGACCCGTTTCCAGGCCCTGACCGGGCATGTGGCAAGCGCCTGGCTCGGTCATCCGCTCGGCGAGCTGATGCAGTGCCCCGGCGGGTTGGGCGCCTGGCTGGACAAGTGCAACAGCCTCGCCACGGTCCGCCACAGCCGCGAATGCCAGTACCGCGCCTTCGACGGCGAGTTGCGTACCTGTCGCCTGTCGCTGCGGCGGATCGAGGAGGGCCAGGCGGCCGGTGGCTATCGCGGTACGGTCAGCGATATCACCGAAGAGTTGCAGGCCCAGGCGCGCATTGAGCACCTGCTGTTGCACGATGCGCTCACCGGCCTGCCCAACCGTAATCGCATGCAGGAATTTCTCGAAGGCAAGCTCAAGGCCTTGCCCTCGGCCGCCAAGCCGCTGGTGATGCTGAGCATCGATCTGGACCGTTTCAAGCCGGTGAACGACTCCTTCGGCCATGAGGTGGGCGATCAGGTGCTCGCCGAGGTGTCCCAGCGCCTGCGTTTCGCCCTGCGCGAAGGTGACCTGGTGGCGCGCATGGGCAACGACGAATTTATCCTGATCGTCAGCGGCATCTCGGCGCCGGACGAAGTGGAGCGGCTCTGCGCCCGCCTGATCGCCGGGATCGAACAACCCTTCGAGATCGACAACCACAGCATCTTCCTCGGCGCCAGCATTGGCGTGGCCATGGCGCCGGCCGACTCCACCCAGGCCGATGAGTTGCTGCGTTTTGCCGATATCGCCCTCTACCAGGCCAAGGGCGCCGGGCACAGTGCCTGGTGCTTTTACGCCAACGACATGAACGAGCGGGTGATCGAGCGCCGCCAACTGGAGAACGATCTGCGTCTGGCCCTGGCCAACCAGGAGTTGCGCCTGTTGCTGCAGCCCCGTTACAGCGTCAGCGGCCAGCGCATGGTGGCGGCCGAGGCCCTGGTGCGCTGGCAGCATCCGCAGCGGGGCCTGCTGGGGCCGGACAGCTTTATCTCGATTGCCGAAAGCACCGGCCTGATCATCCCGCTCAGCGCCTGGGTGCTGCGTGCGGCCTGCATCGAAGCCCTGAGCTGGGGCCAGGAGCTGATCGTTTCGGTCAACCTGTCGCCGGTGGAGTTCCGTCGCGGCCAACTGGTGGCGCAGATCCGCAGCGTGCTGGAGGAAACCGGCCTGCCGCCCGGGCGCCTGGAGCTGGAGCTGACCGAGAGCGTGATGCTGGAGGATGGCGAGGGCGCCCTGGCCTTGATGCAGGAGCTGAAAGGCCTGGGCGTGCGGCTGTCCATGGATGACTTCGGCACCGGCTATTCCTCCCTCAGCTACCTGCGCTCCTTCCCCTTCGATGGGCTGAAGATCGACCGCAGCTTTATGACCGACTTGCACGCCGCCGAGGATAGCCAGGCGATTATCCAGGCCATTATCGGCCTCGGCCGCGCCCTGGCCCTGACCGTGACTGCTGAAGGCGTGGAAACCCAGGAGCAGCTTGAGCTATTGCGCCAATACGGCTGCGACGAGGCTCAGGGCTACTTCCTCAACCGGCCGATGCCCCCCGAAGAGCTGCGTCTGCTGCTCTAAAGCTCGGGGCTAGACGTCCGTAGGGTGCGCCGTGCGCACCAAGAACCCGTGGCTGCGTTGGTGCGCGCGGCGCACCCTACTCGGCGGTGGTTAAGCGCTGCAGCTCGCGGCGCACCATCTGCGCGTAGGCGGCGGGCTTGAGGGCATACAGCTCTACTGCTACCCAGACCAGCCAGCGTCCACCCAGCTCCGTTTTGGCCGCCAGCAGGCGCTGGGCTTCGGCCTCGGCGCGGGCCTGGTTGGCCTGGTGAAACTGCGCGCGGGACGGCCGCGCGGGTTGCTGCTGGTCTTCGCTCATGGTGGCGGGGCTGGGCCGGTTTACACCGGCTCGACCACGTCCTCGTTTCTATCCATGGCCACCTGGCGAATCGACAGGCGAATCTCCGCCGGCAGCACGCGCTTGGCCGCGCCTTCGGCCAGCTCGCCGAGCAGCGGGTGGTGGCTGAGCTTGCCGGCTGCGTCCTGGCGCACCACGCCCTGCTCCTGCAGGCCCTGGATAAAGTGGCGGAACAGGCTCTTGTCGAAGAACTCCGGGGCGTTGAGGCCATGCAGGATCGACAGGCGCTGGGCCATCACGGTGCAGAGGTTTTCCAGCTCCTCGGCGCTGATGGCGTTCTGCCCAGCGTTGAGCAGCAGGGCGGTGGCCATATAGAAGCGCTGCAGGGTCTGCACTATGGCGCGGGCCAGCAGGGTGAGCAGGACGAACTCGCGCGAGCTCGGCGCCGGGCGCACATAGACGTCGCCCTCGAATCTGAGCAGGCCCTGTTCGACAAAGGCCGCCAGCCACTGATCGACCACGCCGTCCAGTTCCTCCAGGCTCCAGCGGATAAACAGCTCCGACTGCAGGTAGGGGTAGAGCGCGCGGGTGTAGCGCAGGATCTGCTTGCGGCTCATCCGCGCGCTGCTCTGGAAGAAGCTCGCCAGCAGCGCCGGCAGGGCGAAGATATGCAGCACGTTATTGCGGTAGTAGGTCATCAGAACGGCGTTGTGCTCGTTCAGATAGAGAATCTTGCCCAGGGCGTCCTTCTGCTCGGCTAGCAGGTCCATGCCCTGCACATAATCGATCAGCGCCTGGCCGTTGCCGTCCGGCAAGGTGGTGTGCGGCGAGTAGGGCACCTTGCGCAGCAGCGCCAGGTACAGGTCGAGCACCCGCGCCAGGGCGCGGTCGTCCAGGGCCAGCTTGCTGGTGGAGAGCAGCGCCAGGGCCACCAGGTTGACCGGGTTGATCGCCGCCGCTTCGTTGAGGTGCTGCGCCACCTTGTCGCCCAGGCGATTGGTGGCCGTGTTCAGCCAGTCCGGGCGGAACTGCGTGCCGTAATCCTGGGCGCGCCAGTCCGGCTGCTCGGCGTCGAGGAATTCGGCCAGCTTGATCGGCTCGCCGAAGTTGACCCAGACGTGGCCGAAGCGCTGCTTGAGCGCGCCAATGACCTTGAAGATGTCGAAGATCGATTCCTTCTTCTTGCTCGCCCCGCGCAGCTCGCCCAGATAGGTGCGGCCCTCCAGCACCCGCTCGTAGCCGATATACACCGGCACGAACACCACCGGCAGGCGGCTCGAACGCAGGAAGCTGCGCATGGTGATGGCCAGCATGCCGGTCTTGGGTTGCAGCATGCGCCCGGTGCGCGAGCGGCCGCCCTCGACGAAGTACTCCACCGGGAAACCCTTGCTGAACAATGTGTGCAGGTATTCGTTGAACACCGCGGTGTACAGCGGGTTGCCCTTGAAGGTGCGGCGCATAAAGAAGGCGCCGCCACGCCGTAGCAGGCCGCCGATCAACGGCATATTGAGGTTGATGCCGGCGGCGATATGCGGCGGCGTCAGGCCGTTACGGAACAGCAGGTAGGACAGCAGCAGGTAGTCGATATGGCTGCGGTGGCAGGGCACATAGATCACCTCGTGGCCCTGGGCGACTTCCTGCACGCCCTCGATATGGTTGACCTTGATGCCGTCGTAGATCTTGTTCCAGAACCAGGAAAGCACCAGTTCGAGAAAGCGGATGGCGGTGTAGGCGTAGTCCGAGGCTATCTCGTTGCCGTAGCGCAGGGCCTGGCTCTCGGCCTTCTGCAGGGAAATGTTCTCGCGTTCGACCTCGTCGAGTATCGCCTGGCGTACCTGTGGGCCGTGGATCAGGCCCTTGACCAGGTTGCGCCGGTGCGACACGTCCGGGCCGATAACGGCGGCCTTCTGGTTGCGAAAGTGCACCCGCAGGATGCGCTGCACCATGCGCAGGGTGCGCTCGTGGCCCTTGTCCTGTTCTACCAGCTCGCGCATATGAATGGGGGTGGAGAACTGCACGCGGGTCTTGCGCCCCAGGATCAGGATGCTGACCAGCCGGCGCAGGCGCCCGGTGACCGCCCAGCTGTCGGCGAACAGCAGCTTCCAGGCGCTGGTTTCGCGGTCTGGCGACTGGCCCCAGAACACGCTGACCGGGACGATTTGCGCATCGTCCACGGCGTGCTGGCTGAGGGCCGCGACCAGGCGCTGCAGGGTCGGCGAGATGCCGCGCTTGTCCTGGCGGCCCAGCCAGTCCGGCTCCGGCGTCAGGTAGAAGAACGCCGCCGGCTCCTCCAGGCTGCCCACCGTCACCGGCAGGATCGGCCGCGGCAGGCCGGCCTTGCGGCACTCCGTATCGACCACCGCCAGGTCGCTCAGCGACGGCAGCTGCAGCACGTAGAACACCGGCTTGCTGCGGTCGAGCTTGAGGGTAAAGGCCGACTGGTTGATGGTTTCCGAGCGCACCCAGAGGTACAGCAGGCGGTGCAGGGTGCCAAATATGAGGCGGCGGAGCGGAGAACGGGTCATACGGAGTCTGCTGGCTGTGCTAAACGAGCATTTGCTCGGGGCGCTTAGTGTGCCGGATCGGCGGGCTGCCGGCAAAATCTTGTAACTGCTTGATTCTTCAACTGTAGCTTGGCTGGCGCGGACCGCCCGAGTGGCGCCGGGCGCGGCATAGAGCGCCGCGTAACCCGCCGCGGCGTCAGCGGGCGCCGGCTACTGCCCGCGAGTTTCCTGGCTTGCACTGGCCATGGCCGACTCCTTATAGTCCGCCGGCACTTAAACGCCCGGCTTGCGCCTGCACGGGTAGCGAGCGGGGCCTGTTACCGCAATGGTGAAAGGCCATGATTGAAATAAGAAACCTGACCAAGCGTTTTGCGCAGCACACCGCCGTGGACAATCTGTCCTTCAGCGTCCAGCCCGGGGAAGTGCTGGGCTTTCTCGGCCCCAACGGCGCCGGAAAATCCACCACCATGAAGATGCTTACCGGCTTTCTTGCGCCAACCGCGGGCACGGCGAGCATTCTCGGCTTCGATATCCAGAAAGATACCCTCAAGGCCCAGCGCCTGATCGGCTATCTGCCTGAGGGCGCGCCCTGCTACGGCGATATGACGGTGCGCGGCTTCCTCGACTTTATTGCCGCGGTGCGCGGTTACAAGGGCGCCGAGAAGCGTGAGCGGGTGGCCAAGGCGGTCGCCCAGGTGGAGCTGGAAGCGGTGCTGGAGCAGAGCATCGAAACCCTGTCCAAGGGCTTTAAGCGCCGCGTCGGCCTGGCCCAGGCGATTCTGCACGACCCCAAGGTGCTGATCCTCGACGAGCCCACCGATGGCCTCGACCCGAACCAGAAGCACCAGGTACGCCGGCTGATCCAGAGCCTGGCCTACGACAAGATCGTGATCATCTCCACCCATATCCTCGAAGAAGTGTCCGCGGTGTGCACCCGCGCGGTGGTGATCGCCCACGGCAAGTTGCTGGCCGATGGCACCCCGCTGGAGCTGGAAAGCCGTTCGCGCTACCACCAGGCGGTCACCCTGGTGGCCAGCGAACCCCTGGATCAGGCCGCACTGGCCGCACTGCCGGGTGTTGCCGGGGTGGAAGAAAACGCCCTGGAACACAGCTTGAGCGTGCTGGCCAAACCGGGCGAGGTGATCTTCCCTCAGGTCAATGGGCTGATCGCCGAGCGCGGCTGGAAGATCAAGGAATTGAATGTGGAGCGTGGTCGGCTGGACGAAGTGTTCCGCAGCCTGACCCGTGGGGAGGTGGTATGAGTCAGTTACCGGTGATTTTCAAGCGCGAGCTGGCGAGCTACTTCGCCACGCCGCTGGCCTACGTTTTTATCCTGATCTTCCTGGTCTTGTCCGGGGTGTTCACCTTCTACCTCGGCGGCTTCTTCGAGAGCGGCCAGGCCAATCTCGCACCGTTCTTCAACTTCCACCCCTGGCTCTATCTGTTCCTGGTGCCGGCGATTGCCATGCGCCTGTGGGCCGAGGAGCGCAAGAGCGGCACCATCGAGCTGCTGATGACCTTGCCGATCACCCGTTTCGAGGCGGTCACCGGCAAGTTTCTCGCCGCCTGGGCCTTCGCCGGCCTGGCGCTGCTGCTGACCTTCCCGATGGTGCTCACCGTCAACTACCTGGGTGAGCCGGACAACGGCGCGATCATCACCGGCTATATCGGCAGCTGGCTGCTGGCCGGCGCCTACCTGGCGATTGGCTCGTGCATGTCGGCGCTGGCGAAGAACCAGGTGATCGCCTTTATCCTGGCGGTCAGCCTGTGCTTTTTGTTTATCGTCAGCGGCTTTCCCATGGTGCTCGACGGTTTCAGCGGCTGGGCGCCGCAATGGCTGGTGGATGCGGTGGCGTCCCTGAGCTTCCTGACCCGTTTCGATGCCATCAGCAAGGGCGTGATCGACCTGCGCGACCTGCTGTATTTCCTCACCCTGATCGCCGCCTGGCTGGCTGCGACCGCGGTGGTCATCGACCTGAAGAAAGCTGACTGAGGATGCCCATGAAAAAGCTGATGTATTCCAGCGCCGGGCTCGTACTCATTGCCCTGGCGTTTCTCGCCTTCAACCTGTTTTCCAGTCTGAGCCTGAGTGGCGCACGCCTGGACCTGACCGAGCAGAAGCTCTACACCATCTCATCCGGCACCGAGCAGATCCTTGCCGAGCTGGATAAGCCGGTGGAGCTGCACTTCTTCTACTCCGATGCCGCCAGCAAGGACCTGCCGGCCCTGCGCACCTACGCCAAGCGCGTCGAGGAAATGCTCAAGGCCTACCAGCGCGAGGCCGGTGACAAGCTCAAGCTGAAGATCATCGACCCCGAACCGTTCTCCGCCGAGGAAGACCAGGCCGCCGAGTTCGGCTTGCAGGGCATTCCCCTGGAGCAGGGCGGCGACTCGATCTACTTCGGCCTGGCCGGCAAGAACGCCGAAGGCCAGACCCAGGTGATTCCCTTCTTCGCCCTGGATCAGGAGGAGTTCCTCGAATACGAACTCAGCCGCCTGGTGCAGAGCCTGGCCAAGCCCGAGCGCCCGGTGGTCGGCGTGCTGTCGGGGCTGCAGGTCAATGGCGGCTTCGACATGATGGCGCGCCAGCCGACGCCGGCCTGGATGGTGATGGAGGAAGTCCGCCAGCTGTTCCAGATCGAAAGCCTCAAGCGCGATGTCGACCTGATCCCGGAGAAGGTCTCGGTGCTGCTGCTGATCCATCCCAAGCAGCTGCCCGAGCAGACGCTGTATGCCATCGACCAGTTCGTCCTGCGTGGCGGCAAGCTGCTGGCCTTTGTCGACC
>DASUOY010000339.1:0-3908 GCA_036276395.1 Pseudomonas sp. | reverse complement strand
CCGAGCGGATGGCCATTTACGAACGGCTGTTCTTCAACAATATCGAAGGCTTTGTCAGCGGCGCCTTTCCGGTGCTGCGCCGGCTGTTCGAGGCAAGCCGCTGGCAGCGGCTGGTGCGCAGTTTTATCGCCGGGCACCAGGCGCGCACGCCGTATTTCCTCGAGATCAGCCAGGAGTTTCTCGCCTGGTTGCAGCAGGGCTATGTCGCCGAGCCGGGCGATCCGCCCTTTATCCTGGAGCTGGCGCACTACGAATGGGTCGAACTGGCCCTGGATATCAGCCCGGCCGAGCTGCCGGCCCAGGGCTGGTCGCCGCTGGCCTGGCCCCTGGCCTATCAGTGGCCGGTGCAGCGTATCGGCCCGGGCTTTCAGCCCGCTACGCCGCCGGGCGAGCCGACCTGCCTGCTGGTCTGGCGCGATGCCCAGGACAAGGTGCGCTTTATGCAGCTCAGCCCCTTTGCCTATCAACTGGCCACCCGCCTGCAGGGCGGTGAAATGCCCGCTCTCGCTCTGCAGGATTTGGCCCGCCAGCACGGCCTGAACGCCGATGCCAGCTACCTGGCCAACGCCCAGGCCTTGCTCGATGACTGGCAGCGCCAGGGCATCTGGTGCGCCGCCAACCCCCTTAGCCCCTGACACGCGCCGGCTCTGTCCGGTGTTGGAGAACTACCATGTTGACCCTGCTCAAGCGCCTCCAGGACGCCCTGGACGCTACTCGCCGCCTGGATTTTCTCGGCCCGCTGCTGCTGCGCCTGTATCTGGCGCCGGTGTTCTGGATGGCCGGTACGCACAAACTGGCGGATATCGAGGCGACCGCCGCCTGGTTCGGCAACCCGGACTGGGGCCTGGGCCTGCCCTTCCCCGAGCTGCTGGCCTGGGCCGCGGCGTTGACCGAGGCGGGCGGTGCCGTGCTGCTGTTGTTCGGCCTGGCGGTGCGTTGGGTGAGCATCCCGCTGATCCTCACCATGCTGGTGGCGATCTTCGCCGTGCACCTGCCCTATGGCTGGCAGGCCATCGCCGATGCCTCGGCGCCCTTCGCCAACGAGCGGGTGCTGGCCTCGGTGGAAAAAATCGAGAGGGCGAGGGCGCTGCTCAAGGAACATGGCAACTACGACTGGCTGACCAGCAGCGGCAAGCTGGTGGTGCTGAACAATGGCATCGAGTTCGCCGCCACCTACCTGGTGATGCTGGTGGTGCTGTTCTTCGGCGGTGCCGGGCGCTGGCTGAGCCTGGATCATTGGCTGGCCAGGGCCGCGCGCCGGCCTTGAGGCGCCGGCTGGCGGGCCACGGCCGATCTGATCTGGCAGTTGGCTTTGGCCGATCTTGGTCTAGGCTCACGGGATAACAATGATTCGGCAGGTAGCTGTATGCCCAGGGCTATCAGGGTATTCGTCCGCGCAGTGGAGGCGTTCAACCGTCTGGTAGGGCGGTTCGCCATGTACCTGATCTTCGCCATCCTCGGCGTGCTGCTGTACTCCTCCATCAGCAAGACCTTCTTTGTTCCGGCGGCCTGGACCCTGGAATCGGCGCAGTTTCTGATGGTCGCCTACTTCCTCCTGGGCGGCGCCTATTCCATGCAGCTCGACGCCCATGTGCGCATGGACCTGTTCTACAGTCGCTGGTCGCCGCGCACCCGGGCGGTGATGGATGCCATCACCATCGGCTTTCTGATTTTCTATCTGCTGTTGCTGCTCTACGGCGGCATCTCCTCGACCCAGTACGCCCTGGAATACAGCGAAACCAGCTACTCGGCCTGGTCGCCGCCGATGGCGCCGATCAAGATCATCATGTGCTTTGGCATCGTCCTGATGCTGTTGCAGGCCATCGTCACCCTGTTCAAGGACATCGCCGCGGCGCGGGGGGAAAGCCTGTAATGGAATACGAGCTGATCGCTCTGCTGATGTTCTCCTCGATGATGTTGCTGCTGCTCACCGGCAAGCGGGTATTCGGCGCGATTGGCTTTGTCGCGGTGGTGGCGGCCCTGCTGCTGTGGGGCGATGGCGGCGCGGAAATGGCCTTCAGCGCGGCCATGAAACTGATGAAGTGGTACCCGCTGCTGACTCTGCCGCTGTTCGTCTATATGGGCTATATGCTCTCGGAGTCCGGCATCGCCGAAGACCTCTACCGCATGTTCCATGTGTGGATGGGGCCGCTCAACGGTGGCCTGGCCATCGGCACCATCGCCCTGATGGTGGCGATTTCGGCGATGAATGGCCTGAGCGTGGCCGGCATGGCCATAGGCGCCAGCATCGCCCTGCCGGAACTGCTGCGCCGCGGCTACGACAAGATCATGGTCACCGGGGTGATCCAGGCCGGCAGCTCCCTCGGCATCCTGATTCCGCCCAGCGTGGTGCTGGTGCTCTACGGCATGATCGCCCGCCAGCCGGTGGGCCAGTTGTGGTTGGCCGGAGTGTTTCCCGGCTTGCTGATGGCCGGACTGTTTGTCCTCTATATCGCCATCCGCTGCCGCCTGCAGCCAGACCTGGGCCCGGCCTTGAGCGTTGAGGAACGCGCGCAGATCAGCTGGGGCGAGAAGCTGCGCCTGCTGCGTGCCGGCCTGGTGCCGCTGTTTATCTTCTTCTGCATGACCGGGCTGTTTCTGCTGGGCTACACCAGCCTGGTGGAAAGCTCGGCGGTGGGGGCGGCGGCGGCCACTCTGGCGGCTCTGGCCAAGGGCCGGCTGACCGCCACGGTGATGGAGGAAACCCTGCGCAAGACCCTGGGCATCAGCTGCATGTTTATGTGGATCATCCTCGCTGCCCTGTGCTTCGGCGCGGTGTTCGACGGCCTCGGTGCGGTCAAGGCAATCGAAGGTTTCTTTCTTGAGCGCCTGGGGTTGGGGCCCTGGCAGGTGCTGATCCTGATGCAGCTGTCGTTCATCCTGATGGGCATGTTTCTCGACGACACCGCCATGCTGGTGATAGTCGCGCCGCTGTATATCCCCCTGGTCGGCGCCCTGGGTTTCGATCTGGTGTGGTACGGCGTGCTCTACACCATCACCTGCCAGATCGCCTATATGACCCCGCCCTTTGGCTACAACCTGTTCTTGATGCGCGCCATGGCCCCGCCCGAAGTGAGCCTGCGCGATATCTATGTATCGGTTACCCCCTTTGTCGCGGTCATGCTGCTGGCCCTGGTGCTGGTCATGCTGTTTCCGCAGATCGCCCTGTGGTTGCCGCAGTGGCACTACGGGCGCTAGAGGCTAGATTTCAGGATTAGATTTCGAGAGCAAATTTCAGAATCAAATTTCAGCAATAGGTAAGCGCGGTTGTACCTGGGAGCTGTTGCGACAAACAAGGTGCAGGTTGCCCATCTGAAAACCCTGGCAGGCCCAGCCGGTCTGCGCAGTGCGGTTGTATGCCATCTGAATCGACTAGTTAGGAGATAACAGCATGAGTACGAGACGCAGTTTTCTGAAAACCGCCGCCGTGGCCACCGGGGCAGCGGGGGCCACGGCGCTGGGTTCGGCGCATATCTACGCCGCCGAACCAAAGAAGATCACCTGGCGCCTGCAAACCTATGCCGGCCCGGCCCTGGGCGAGCATGTGATCAAGCCCTCGATCGACGCCTTCAACAAGGCCGCCAACGGCCAGATGGAAATCCAGCTGTATTACGCCGACCAGCTGGTGCCCACCGGCGAGCTGTTCCGCGCCATGCAGAAGGGCACCATCGACGCGGTGCAGAGTGACGACGACTCCATCGCCGCACCCGTGGATATCTCGGTGTTCGGCGGCTACTTCCCCTTTGCCACCCGCTACAGCCTGGATGTGCCGGTGCTGTTCAACAAATACGGGCTCAACGAGATCTGGGCCGAGGCCTATGGCGAGGTCAAGGGCGTTACCTGGCTCGGCGCCGGCGCCTGGGACCCCTGCAACTTTGCCACAGTGGAGCCGATCCACAGTCTGGCCG
>DASUOY010000338.1:0-4452 GCA_036276395.1 Pseudomonas sp. | reverse complement strand
CCGAGAAGCCCCTGGGCCGGCAGATCTGCGGGGAGAAAATTGCCTTCTATCGCGGGCCGCAAGGCAAGGTCGCGGCGGTCGAGGATTTCTGCCCGCACCGTGGCGCGCCGCTGTCCCTGGGGTTTGTCGAGGACGGCCTGTTGACTTGCGGCTACCACGGCCTGGCCATGGGCGCGGACGGCAAGACCCAGGACATGCCGGGCCAGCGCGTGCGCGGCTTTCCGTGCATTCGCAGCTATCCGGTAGAGGAACGCTACGGCTTTATCTGGGTCTGGCCGGGCGATGCCGAGCAAGCCGACCCGGCGCTGATCCATCATCTGGAGTGGGCCGACAACCAGGACTGGGCCTATGGCGGCGGCCTGTTTCATATCAACTGCGACTACCGCCTGATGATCGACAACCTGATGGACCTGACCCACGAGACCTATGTGCACGCCTCCAGCATCGGCCAGAAAGAGATCGACGAGGTCGCGCCGGTGACTACAGTCGAAGGCGACAACGTGGTCACCAGCCGGCATATGCAGAACATCATGGCCCCGCCGTTCTGGCGCATGGCCCTGCGCGGCAACGGCCTGGCCGACGATGTGCCGGTGGACCGCTGGCAGATCTGCCGCTTTACCCCGCCGAGCCATGTGCTGATCGAAGTTGGCGTGGCCCATGCCGGCAAGGGCGGCTATCACGCCGCGCCGAGCGACAAGGCGGCGAGCATAGTGGTCGATTTCATCACCCCGGAAACGGAGACCTCGATCTGGTACTTCTGGGGCATGGCGCGCAGCTTCAAGCCCGAGGATCAGCAACTCACCGCGAGCATCCGCGAAGGCCAGGGCAAGATCTTCAGCGAAGACCTGCAGATGCTCGAGCAGCAGCAGGCCAATCTGCTGGCCCACCCAGAGCGCCAGCTGCTCAAGCTGAATATCGATGCCGGCGGCGTGCAGTCGCGACGCATCCTCGAACGCCTGATCGCCCAGGAGCGCGCACCAGCCGCGACGTCCGAACTGATCGCCAGCACCGCCGGTGCAAGGAGCGCCCCGTGATCGAAGTATCTGTAGTCGCCCGCCACAACCAGGCCCAGGATATCTGCAGCTTCGAACTGGCCCGCCTCGACGGCGCGCCGCTGCCGGCATTCACCGCCGGCGCCCATATCGACGTGCACCTGCCTGGCGGCCTGGTCCGCCAATACTCGCTGTGCAACCCGCCCTGGGGAAACCAGAGTTACCTGATCGGCGTGCTCAAGGATCCCGCCTCCCGCGGCGGCTCAAAAGCCATGCACGAGCAGATGCAGGTTGGTCAAAGGCTCTTTATCAGCGAGCCGCGCAACCTCTTTGCGCTCAGTGAAAACGCCCAGCGCAGCTTGCTGTTCGCCGGCGGCATCGGCATCACCCCGATACTGTGCATGGCTGAACGCCTGCACCAGCTCGGCGCCGACTTCGAACTGCACTACTGCGCCCGCTCCATCGAACGCGCGGCCTTTATCGAACGCCTGCAGGCCGCGCCCTTCGCCGAACGTGTGCAACTGCATTTCGACGATGGCCCGGCTGCTCAGCACCTGGATGCCGCCGCCCTGCTGGCCAATCCGGATCCCGGTACGCACCTGTATGTCTGCGGCCCGGGCGGTTTTATGGAGCATGTGCTGAGCACGGCCAAGGCCCAGGGCTGGGACGATAAGCGCGCTCACCGCGAGTATTTCGCCGCAGCCCCAATCAACCATGAGGACGACGGCAGCTTCGCCGTAAAACTCAACAGCAGCGGCCAGATCATTCAGATCCCCGCCGACCAGAGCGTCGCCGAAGCGCTCGAAGCCTGCGGCATCCTGATTCCGCTGTCCTGCGAGCAAGGCATCTGCGGCACCTGTCTGACCCGTGTACTGGCCGGCGAACCGGAACACCGCGACCTGTTCCTTACCGAAGCCGAACAGGCGCAGAACGACCAATTCACCCCCTGCTGCTCGCGGGCGAAGAGTCCGTTGCTGGTGTTGGATTTGTAGTGGATCTGTAGGGTGGATCGGGGCGCGTAGCTGACGCTTCACCCATCCACAACCGCGATGGGTGGATGAAAAAGGCGTTATCCACCCTGCCTCGCTCTTGCAGCCCGGAGCCCCCTACGACAGCTCTTCTGCCGCGCCCTTCTGAATCACCTTAAGCCCTTCGCTGACACCCTGGGCCGGGCCGAAGATTTCCGCATAGCGCAGGGTCGCATTGGCGTGTTCGCGCATAATCGCCTCGGCCCGCGACCCCTGGCCATTGACCAGGGCGTCGAACACCGCGTGGTGCTGCATATGGGCGAAATTGAAGCGGCGGTATTCGCGGGCCATATCGTGCAGGTCGACGGCCAGCGAACTAACCGAGGCGAACGGCAGGTGGTCGTTGCGCGCCAGGGCCTCGGCGATGGCCGGGTTGCCGCTGGCGGCGATAATCAGCTGATGGAAGCGCATATTGAGGTCGTGGTAGCTCTCCAGATCCTCTTCCACAACATGCCCCTTGTGAAACAGCCGGTCGCCCTGTTCCAGGCACTGCTGCAGGGCCTCGCGCACCTCGGCAGCGAGGCCGCGCTCTGCCGCCTGGCGTGCGGCCAGGCCTTCGAGCACCCCGCGCACCTCCACCGCCCCGGCGATATCGGCCGGGCTGACCGCGCGCACGGTGTAGCCACGCCCGGCGCATTTGACCAGCAGGCCCTCCTGCTCCAGGGTGCGAAAGGCGATGCGCACCGGCGTGCGCGACACCTCGAGCAATTCAGCGGTGGGAATCTCGGCGATCCGCTCGCCCGCCGCCAGTTCCCCAGAGGCGATCATCTTGCGTAGCGCGATCAGAACACGCTGACCCGGCTTACTCATAACTGTCCCCAGCCAGTCTGCAATGCGCGCCATCATAGCGCAGCAGAGGCGCGATCAAGCCACGGCCCCGCGCGCCATAAAACACCGGCCAAACATGCCCAGGGCCACCTCGACCCGCTCGCCGATCTGCTGGTCGGACCAGCTCTGCTGCACCCCCAGGGTGAACAGACTGAGCGGCTGGGAGATCAGCAGCGCGCCGATCAGTTCGACCGCCGGCTCGACATCTGCGCGGGCCAGCAGGCCCTTGCCTGCGGCCTTGCCCAGCCAGCCACGCAGCAGGTTAAGGCAGCGCTGGGCGCCCTCCTGATACCAGATCCGCGCGATACCCGGCGCATTCTCGCGGCCTTGCGCAGCCATCAGGTAGATGCCCAGGGCCAACGGCGAGAGGGTCAGGCGCGCCCACAGGTAGAGGTACATGCGCAACTCGCTAAGCAGGTCTTCGGCGCAGTCGATGCCACTTTCCAACAGCAGTTCGAGGGTGGACAGGTCGCGGGCCACCAGCTGTGACATCAGCTCTTCCTTGCTGGCGACCAGTTGATAGAGAGTCTTCTTCGAGATGCCCGCCGAACGCGCGATGGCGTCCATGGTGACATTGGCGAAATTGCCGCTGCCGATCTCGGTCGCCGCGGCGTCCAGCAGCAGGCTCATCTGCTCGTCGCGACTACGCAGCGGCGGCCGGCCGCGCCTGGGGAGCTGAGGGGTGGTTTCAGACATAAGAGGTTCTGCTGATCGGCATGGCATGGGATTCTTGGGCGGCGTCTAGCTTACCGCGCCATGCCGGCAAACGCCTGCGCCGCTACGCCCAGGCGCTAACCAATTACTCACACTGGCCTAAGCCAGCGCGCCAGCACCGCTTACCTCGGCCATGGCCTCAAGCTGAAACGCCCCACGCAACCCATCCTCCATCAACTGCCAGGCCTGCTCCGCCGCATCATCCGGCCCCAGGTGGGTAAACATATGGTCGCAACCGGTGAACATCCGTTCGGTCACCGCTACCCCAGCCTGGCGTAGCTTTTCCGCATAGGCCTCGCCCTCGCCGCGCAGGATGTCGTACTCGGCGGTGATCAGGGTGGCCGGCGGCATGCCGCGCAACTCGTCGACCGTCGCCAACAACGGCGAGGCCAGAGGATCGCGGGCATGGGCCGGCTCACTCAGGTAACAGCTATTGAAGAAACGCCCCAGGCCGGCACCGAGCAAGGGCTTGTCAATGGTCGAGGACTTCGCACCGGGATCCTTGACCAGATCCAGCGCCGCATAATCGATTAGCTGATGCACCACCCGTAGCCGCTGATGCCCGCGCGCCAGATTGGCCACGCCTGTGGCCAGGTTGCCACCGGCACTGTGCCCGCCCACGGCAATACGCTGCGGATCGATGCCCAGCGTGGTGGCCTGCTCGGCCAGCCATTCGAGCACCGCAAAGCTCTGGCGCAAACCGGCGGGAAAGGGATGCTCAGGGGCCAGCACATAATCGACATTGACCACCAGACAACCGAGGTTATGCGCCAGGCGGCGGCAATAGCTGTCGTCGTGCTCGGGCACCCCGGCAACAAAGCCGCCGCCATGCAGATTCAGATACACCGGCAGGGGCTCCTGGGATGGCGTATTGGGCCAATAGAACAGCG
>DASUOY010000337.1:0-3961 GCA_036276395.1 Pseudomonas sp. | reverse complement strand
ACATATCCTCTGGGATCAGGCAAGTGTGCTCGTGCAGATTGGCTTCCTCGATCCAACCGGACTCCCTGTCACCGGCGCAGGCGCCGCCGCAAAGCTGAGAAATCCAGCATTGTCGGATCCGTTTTTCAACGAGGCCTAACGGTGGCTGAGGGGCTGAGCCCCTAACATGAGTCGAGTCACGCAGCGATAACACCCATCATCTCGCCCAGCATGGGTATCGCTGCGCTCAACCCATCCTACTTCTGCGTGCCGAGCTCTATGGGTAGGGTGCGCCGCGCGCACCACGCATCCGCAGCCTACCGGGACATAACCGACAAATAGCCACTCGTCTTGATTTGGGTCAGTGCCTGTGCCCCTGGCAAGAGTAAGGTCTAGCCTGACTGCTAGCCATGAATGGAGTCAGCCGGTATGTCCCCCAACGCCGACAAACCCGCGCAAAAAGGCAAGGAAACTCGCCTCTTCGTGTTTCTGATCGTCTGCTTCTTCCCCCTGCTGTCCATCGTTCTGGTGGGTGGTTACGGCTTCTTTATCTGGTTTATGCAGATGCTTGTCGGACCTCCCGGCCCGCCCAGTTAAGAGCCGGATGCGTTTTCAATGGAGCCAAGGAATATGCTCGCCACCCTGCATATCGCCAGCCTGCTGGTACACGTGCGCCCCGAACTGTTCGAGGCGGTGAAGGCCAATCTGCGCCTGCTTGAGGGTGTCGAACTGCACCAGCAAAGCCCCCAGGGCAAGTTGGTGGTGGTGCTGGAAACCCAGCACGAGCAGCAGATTCTTGACCGTATCGAGCAGATCAACCAGCTACCTGGCGTGCTCAATGCCGCCTTGGTCTATCACGAAGTGCTCAGCCCTGAAGGAGCCGACGAATGAGCCTGACCCGCCGTCAATTTGCCAAGGCCAATGCCGCCGCCATCGCCGCGGCCGCCGCCGGGCTGCCTATCGTCACCTCCGCCAGCAACCTGGTCACCGAGGCGGACATGACCAGCCTGAACTGGAACAAGGCGCCCTGCCGCTTCTGCGGCACCGGTTGCAGCGTGATGGTGGCGACCAAGGACAACCGCGTGGTGGCCACCCACGGCGACGTCAAGGCCGAGGTCAACCGCGGCCTGAACTGCGTCAAGGGCTACTTCCTATCGAAGATCATGTACGGCGTCGATCGCCTGACTCAGCCGCTGCTGCGCATGAAGAACGGCGCCTACGACAAGCAGGGCGAGTTCCAGCCGATCAGCTGGGAGCAGGCCTTCGACATCATGGAACTGAAGTTCAAGGAGGCGCTGAAGAATAAAGGCCCGGAGTCGGTGGGCATGTTCGGCTCGGGGCAATGGACCATCTGGGAAGGCTACGCGGCCAACAAGCTGATGAAGGCGGGCCTGCGCAGCAACAATATCGACCCCAACGCGCGCCACTGCATGGCCTCGGCGGTGATGGGCTTTATGCGCACCTTCGGCATGGATGAGCCGATGGGCTGCTATGACGATATCGAGGCGGCGGATGTGTTCGTGCTGTGGGGCTCGAACATGGCCGAGATGCACCCGATTCTCTGGAGCCGAGTCACCGATCGACGCCTGAGCCATCCGCAGACCCAGGTGGCGGTGCTGTCGACCTTCGAGCACCGCAGCTTCGAGCTGGCCGATATCCCCATGGTGTTCAAGCCGCAAACCGACCTGATGATCCTCAACTACATCGCCAACCACATCATCGAAAGCGGCGCGGTCAATCAGGAGTTCGTGCGCCAGCACACCAAGTTCGCCCTGGGTGCCGACGATATCGGTTATGGCCTGCGCCCGGACGACCCGCTGGAAATGCAGGCGAAGAATGCCGCCAAGGCCAATACCTGGACGGATATGTCCTTCGCGCAGTTCGCCGCCTTCGTCAAACCCTACAGCCTGGAACGCACCGCCAAGGAAACCGGGGTGCCGGCCGAACGGCTCAAGGCCCTGGCCGAGCTGTATGCCGATCCCAAGCGCAAGGTCATGTCGTTCTGGACCATGGGCTTTAACCAGCACACCCGCGGGGTGTGGGCCAACAACCTGATCTACAACATCCATTTGCTCACCGGCAAGATCAGCGAACCGGGCAACAGCCCCTTCTCCCTCACCGGCCAGCCCTCGGCCTGCGGCACCGCCCGCGAGGTCGGCACCTTCTCCCATCGCCTGCCCGCCGACATGCTGGTGGCCAACCCCAAACACCGCGCCACGGCGGAAAAGATCTGGCAGCTGCCCGCCGGCACCATCCAGGAAAAACCCGGGTTCCACGCCGTGCAGCAGAGCCGCATGCTCAAGGACGGGGTACTCAACGTGTACTGGACCCAGGCCAGCAACAATATGCAGGCCGGGCCGAACATCATGCAGGAGGTGCTGCCGGGCTGGCGCAACCCGGACAACTTCGTGATCGTCTCCGACGTCTACCCCACCGTTTCGGCCCAGGCCGCCGACCTGATCCTGCCCAGCGCCATGTGGGTGGAAAAAGAAGGCGCCTACGGCAATGCCGAGCGCCGCACCCAGTTCTGGCACCAGTTGGTGCAGGCCCCGGGCGAGGCCAAATCCGATCTGTGGCAACTGGTGGAGTTTTCCAAGCGCTTTACCACCGATGAGGTCTGGCCCGCCGAACTGCTGGCCGCATCGCCGCAGCACAAGGGCAAGACCCTGTACCAGGTGCTGTTCGCCAATGGCCAGGTCGATCAGTTCCCCAGCGCGCAGATCGAGGCCGGCCATCTCAACGATGAGGCCAAGGCCTTCGGTTTCTACCTGCAAAAAGGTCTGTTCGAGGAATACGCCCAGTTCGGCCGCGGCCATGCCCATGACCTCGCCGACTTCGACCGATACCACAGCGAACGCGGCCTGCGCTGGCCGGTGGTGGACGGCGTTGAGACGCGCTGGCGCTACCGCGAAGGCCTCGACCCCTATGTGGAAAAAGGCAGCGGCGTGCAGTTCTACGGCCACCCGGACAAGAAGGCGATCATCTTCGCCCTGCCCTATGAGCCGGCCGCCGAGGCGCCGGACGCCGACTACCCGTTCTGGCTCAGCACCGGCCGGGTGCTGGAGCACTGGCACACCGGCAGCATGACCCAGCGCGTCGAGGAACTGCACAAGGCGGTGCCCGACGCCCTGGTGTATATGCACCCGGACGACGCCAAGGCGCTGAACGCCCGCCGTGGCAGCGAAGTACGGATCATCAGCCGGCGCGGCGAAATGCGCGCACGCATCGAAACCCGCGGGCGCAACAAGCCGCCCCAGGGCCTGATCTTCGTGCCCTTCTTCGACGCCAACAAGCTGATCAACAAGGTCACCCTGGACGCCACCGACCCGATCTCCAAGCAGACCGACTACAAGAAATGCGCGGTGAAAATCGAACTGGTCAGCCTGGCCTGAGGAGCACTGCCATGAACCTGCGTTTACTGCCTCTGCTACTGCTCGCGGTGTTCGGCCTGGCCGTCGCCGCCGACTACCCACTGGACGCCCCGGCGCCGGATGGTCGGCGCCCGGGCGGCACCATCAGCCAGAGCCTGCCGGCCCCGGTGATCGCCAATGAGGAAAACAAGGACATCAAGCGCGAACGCAACTACCCGGAACAACCGCCGACCATTCCCCACAGCATCAGCGGCTATCAGCTCGACAAGCACGGCAACAAGTGCCTGAGCTGCCACAGCCGCGCCGGCAGCGCCCGCAGCCAGGCGCCGATGATCAGCATCACCCACTACATGGACCGCGACGGCCAGGCCCTGGCCGCCGTATCGCCGCGGCGCTATTTCTGCACCCAATGCCATGTGTCGCAGCATGAGGTGAAGCCGCTGGTGGGCAACAGTTTCGAGAATATCGACGCGGTGCTGCAGCGCCAGGCCAACCCACCCGTGCAACCCTGAGGAGGCGTTATGAAGTCGTTACTGGCCCTGCTCAAGGACTATTGGGGCGTCCTGCGGCGCCCCAGCGTGCATTACAGCCTGGGCTTTCTCACCCTGGGC
>DASUOY010000336.1:0-18065 GCA_036276395.1 Pseudomonas sp. | reverse complement strand
GCTGGATCAACGCCGCATCGAGCCGGCTGGCAAAGTCCTGCTTGAACGGGAAGCGCTCGGCGCTGCGGTTGCTAAAGCCGACATGGCCGTTTTCCACCGAGACGCTGGGCCCCTCCACTACCAGTTGATGCTTGCCCGGATCATAGAGCCCCTCCTGGCGCATACGCGCCAGTTCGGAAAGCACCGAGAGGCGGTCATTGAGGTAGCAGTCGATACGCTGGTGCACCAGCTTGAGCAGATTGGCGCGGTTACCCGGGGCCTCCTCGACATGGATCAGGCCGAGTTGCACCGCACTCCAGAACGGCTGGCCGCCGAGCAGAAAGCCCATATTGTTGCCAAAACGCAGGCCACGATAGTCCTCAGGCCAGCGCAGCCGCGGGTTGTCCTTGAAGACGCCCTGACGGCAGAACACCGCCAGGCGCTCCTCCAGCATGGGCACCGAATAGGGGCCGATCCAGGGCCGCTCCTGGGGCCGATAATAGGGCGGCACCACGGCCAGTTCGCGGCCCGCCTCGATTTCGGCCAGGGCGCGGCGCCAGGGCAAGGGTTTGAGCTTGAGGCGATAGCCCGGCAACAAGGGTTCGGCGGCGCGCAGGATATCGGCATAGATGCCGCTCGCCTCGCCGTCACGCTGGAAGCTGTAGGGCGGGTAGCTGTCATCCAGCAACAGGGTGACCAGGGTTTCGGCCCGGCTCTGTGCGGCCACTGCCAGGCCCAGCAATAGCATTAGTAGAGGTCGGTACAGAGCGCTGCGCATAGCCACCTCTCGCTTGTCACCCCGCACCGGCGAGGTGCCGGACGTACGGCCAAGCATAGTCCAGCAGCCGCGACACATAGCGCACGCCTGGCGGCGCCAAGCCCATGCAGCGGGGTTAATGCCTGGGCATAAAACCCGCCGGCTTGCTGGCCAGCCAGTCGACAAAGCTGCGCAGCCGCTCGTCGCCGAGCAAGGCCTCGCGATTGTTGTAGGTCAGCGCCAGTTCCTTCTCGCTGAACAGGCGGTGGATCTGGTTATGGCAGGCGCGGCAGACCCAGAGCGTGGCCGCGATGCGTTCGCTCTTGGCGTAACGCTTTTGCACATAGGCCTTGTTGTGCAGCGCCTTGGGGATCAGATGGTGGCGCGTCAGAGCTGCCGCGCGGGCGCAGAGCTCACAGGCAGCGGGTTGCTCGGGCAAACGAATAGGTTCGGGCATACAGGCGGCGCAGGCTCAACGCTTGCGGCAGAGGCTCAGGCCATCGCCAAGCGGCAGCATGGACAGATCGACGCGCGGATCATCCTTCAAGGCGCGATTGAGCGCCTGGATGGCGCGGGTGTCGGCGCTGTCTGGTTGCGGCTCCAGTACCCGGCCGCTCCACAGGGTGTTGTCGAACAGGATCAGGCCGCCCTGGCGCAGCAACCTCAGGGCGTGTTCCAGATAGGCCGGATAGTTGGCCTTGTCGGCATCGATAAAGATCAGGTCGAAACTGCCGCCCTGCCCTTCGTCCTCCAGCGCCGCCAGACTGTCCAGGGCCGCGCCCAGGCGCAGTTCGATGCGTTCGCCAAGGCCGGCCTCGCGCCAGTAGCGCTCGGCGGTGGCGTTGTAGGCACCGGGCAGATCGCAGCAGATCAGGCGCCCGTCCGCGCCCATGGCCTGAGCCATGCAGATGGCGCTGTAACCGGTAAAGGTGCCGACTTCGACGATCCGCTTGGCACCGATCAACTGCACCAGCAGCGCCATAAACTGGCCCTGCTCGGGGGCGATCTGCCAGCGGGCGGTACTCAGCTGCGCGGTTTCATCGCGCAGGCGCTTGAGCAGCGGTGTTTCGCGCAGGGAAACATCGAGCAGGTACTGGTAGAGGCTGTCGTCGAGGTTCAGGGTGCGATTGGTCATGGCTGTTGCGCGCTCACGCTTAAGGATTGCTCGCCAGCTCCGGGGTGAAGACGCGCTTGGCATTCAGGTAGGCGCGCTGCCAGTAGCTGTTGCTCAGGCTATCCAGGCGCACGGTGCCGCCGCTGGAGGGCGCATGAACGAAGCGCCCCTCACCGACATAGATCCCGGCATGGCTGACCTGGCGCCCGCCATTGGTGGCGAAGAACAGCAAATCGCCGCTCTGCAGGCGGTCGCGCGCCACGGCGGGCGAGCGCATCACTATCAATTCGCGGGTCGAGCGCGGCAGGCTGATACCCGCGGCATCCCGGTAGACATAGCCGATCAGGCCGCTGCAATCGAAGCCGCCATCAGGGGTATTGCCACCATAGCGGTAAGGGGTGCCGACCAGGCCCAGGGCACGGAACAGCACATCATCGGCGGTGCCGTTATAGCTGCTGATCGGTGTGGATACGGGCGGTTGCGGGGCGGGGGCGCGGCTGGCGCAGGCGCTCAGCAGGCTGACCAGAACAAGCAGGGCAATGCGGGTCATGGCAGTCATGGACAGGCGATCCTGAGCCGGGATGCGCCCTACTCTGCCGGCTTGCACATCCTAGTGCAAGCTTTAGCTTTGTTTGCCAGGTTGTTGAAAACCATCGAGATGCTCTTGATTGATCGGCTGGCGCTCAACACTGAGTCGGCGCCAGGCCAGATCACCCGGCTCAGGGATGCCGCGGCAACTCTTCGCTCGGCGCCAGGGCCAGGGCCCGCTTGGCTTCGATAAAGGTGCGCGACCAGTAGCGATCGTCCAGGCTATCGACCCGTACGCCACCACTGCGGCTGCTGGAGGAATGGATAAATTGGTTGTCACCCATATAGATGCCGGCATGGCTGACACGATTGCGCCCACTGGTGCTGAAGAACAGCAGGTCGCCCGGCTCCAGCTCGTCACGCGCCACCAGCGGTGCGTCGATATTGATCATCTCGCGGGACGAGCGCGGCAGTTTCATGCCCAGCTCTTCCTTGAACAGGTAGCCGATAAAGCCGCTGCAATCGAAGCCCGACTTCACCGAGCTGCCACCGTAACGATAACGGGTGCCCAACAGCGACAGGCCATGGCTGAGGATGCTGTCGGCCAACTGCGGCAGTTGGTAGGGTTGATCGTCGCTGATGGCGGCCAGAGCCTGATCGGTCTCGGCATAAACCTGCGACTGCTGATCGACTGGCGCCTGGGCATCGGTCAAGGCGACCGGCGCATGGCCTTGTGGGGCTTGGCTGGCACAGGCGGCCAGAACCAGGGAGAGTGCGAGAGGCACGAGGGGTGCGAGGCGTTTGAGCATGGGCACGACCGTGTCGGTAAATTCGATAAGGGCGTGACTATGCCTTCTATGAGATTCATTTGCAAATTCTATGGCGCTAAATGTGACCCAGTAGTTCCGGCAAAACATCTAACGCCCGCCCTGCCAGATGCACATCCACCACGGCGCTCAATTCGGTGCGACTCGGGTTGATTTCTACGGTAAAGCCCCCCGCCTCGCGGGTGCGCAACAACGGCTCGACTATATAGGGGAAGCTGGCGCTGGTGCCGATGCTGACAACCACCTCGAAGCCCTTGCGCAGCTCGGCATAGAGGCTGTCGATGGCCTGCTCCGGCAACATCTCCTCGAACAGCACCACGGGTGGACGCAACACCCCGGCGCACAGCTTGCACCTGGGCGGCAGCGGCCGGCTCAGGTGCTCGGCCAACTCGACGTCGACAGCGCCGCAGGACTGGCAGTACAGCGGCGCCAGGTCACCGTGAATCTCTATCACCCGTTCCATCGGACTACCGGCGGCGCGGTGGTAGCCATCGATATTCTGGGTCAGCAGCCAGCATTGCGGCTTCTTGCGCTGCAGCTCGGCAAGCGCATGATGCCCGGCGTTGGCCTGGGCACCCAGGCAGGCCCTGCCCAGTTCCGCCAGGTATTTCCAGCACAGCGCCGGATCGCGTTGCAGCATCGGGCCGGACAACGCCGCCTCGATGGGCAGGCCCTCGGCGGTGTGGCCGTTATACAGGCCGCCAAGGCCGCGATAGGTGGGCAGCCCTGAGTCGGCGGACAACCCGGCACCGGTGATCAGCAGAATGCGCTCGGCCTGCTTGAGCCGCTCGGCGACGCGCTTGATTGCTTGATCCATCGCGACCTCCTGGCCTCAATGATTGACCGTATGGGCCAGCATCACCGAGAGCTGGCACAGCGGCCGGCCGCTCTGTTCATGCCACTGGTTGAACGCCGCCTGTACCGCGGCCAGCTCCTTCTGGCTGGTGGGCGCCTTGTCGATAATCTTTTGCGCCTTGAGTGCGGCGACCATATCGTCTGAGGGGATAAAGGTATCCTTACCGAGCATGCGCAGCAGGCGTGGCGCGGACAGGCCGCCGAGCTGGCTGCCGTGCTTGGCCAGATATTTCCACAGGCCGACTATATCGGTCACCGGCCAGTCGGCGATCAGCGCGCCGAAGCTGCCCTTTTCCTGGCGCACGTCGAGGATAAATTGGGCGTTGCGCGGTACGCTCTTGAGCTTGCCCAGGTGGCGGATAATGCGCGCATCCTGCATCAGGTTTTCCAGGCGTTCGGCGCCCATCAGCACGACCTTCTCCGGATCGAAGCCGAAGAACACTTGCTCGAAGGCCGGCCATTTGGCGTCCACCAGGCTGTGCTTGAGGCCGGCGCGAAACACCCGCAGGCTGATGGTCGACAGGTAGCGATCATCGCTGATCGCGCGCAGCTCCTCGGCGCTGCACGGCTGCGGCAGGATGGATTCCAGCGCGGCGACCGAGCCGAAGCGGTTCAGGCAATACTCGTTAAGCCATTTGTAGTCGCGCATCGGGCAGTCCTTGAGCCGGGAAATCGCAGAGTCAGAGATTCATTACATCGAGAAAGCGCGGCGTGGCATTGTCGTCGATCTTCAGGCTCTTGAAGTCGAACAGGTTGCGGTCGGCCAGCTGCGATGGCACCACATTCTGCAAGGCGCGGAACATGATCTCGGTGCGCCCCGGGGTCTTGCGCTCCCACTCCTGGAGCATCTCCTTGACCACCTGGCGCTGCAGGTTTTCCTGGGAGCCGCAGAGGTTGCAGGGGATGATCGGGAATTCCTTGAGCTGGCTGTAAGCCTCGATATCCGCCTCACTGCAGTAGGCCAGCGGACGTATCACCACGTTGCGCCCGTCATCGGCGCGCAGCTTGGGCGGCATGGCCTTGAGGGTGCCGCCGTAGAACATATTGAGGAAGAAGGTTTCCAGGATGTCGTCGCGGTGATGTCCCAGGGCCATCTTGGTCGCGCCGATCTCATCGGCAAAGGTATACAGCGTGCCGCGGCGCAGGCGCGAGCACAACGAGCAGGTGGTCTTGCCCTCGGGGATCTTCTCCTTGACCACCGAATAGGTGTCCTTCTCGACTATGTGGTACGGCACGCCGATGGACTCCAGATAGGCCGGCAGCACATGCTCGGGGAAACCCGGCTGCTTCTGGTCCATATTCACTGCAACTATCTCGAACTTGATCGGCGCAACCTTCTGCAGGTGCAACAACACGTCGAGCATGGTGTAGCTGTCCTTGCCGCCGGACAGGCAGACCATCACCTTGTCGCCATCCTCGATCATATTGAAGTCGGCGACGGCTTCGCCGGCCTGGCGACGCAGGCGTTTTTGCAGTTTGTTCTGGTTGACCGAGAGGGTGCCCATGGTGCGCTGGAATCCGGAGGCTTACGAAAGTGCGGCATTTTACCCAGAAAGCGCAGCGCGCCCTACCCCAATCAAAGTGAAATGCTAGGCTCGCCCGATGAATGACGAACTCAATCCTGCTGCCGACCTGGCAGAACAACTGCATCAGCTGCTCCTGGCCGCCCCTGCTGGCCTTGGCGAGTACCAGTTGATTCAGCAGCTGAAAGAACGCCACAGCACCCATATTCCGCACCTGCCGCTCACCGACAAGCTGGTGCTGTTTCGCACCCACTTTCTGGTGTTCAACGCGCTGTACAACCTGCGCGAGCAGTTATGGGGCCAAGGGCGCGCCCATCTGCAGATCAGCCCCCTGTGCATCCAGTTGCTGCCCTACCAAGTCGGCAGTGCCGAACTGAGCAGCCATGACCCGCTGCGCGACTACTACCTGGACCTCAGCCAGCTGAGCGACACCGACGAACGGGATGTGGAAAAACTCCTGGCCAGTTTCTGGACCCGCATGCAGGGCGGCGAGGAAAAACTGGCGGCCCTGCAACTGTTCGAGCTGGATGAGGCGCAAGCGCTCAATCTCGCCGTTATCAAGCGCCGCTATCGCCAGCTGGTGAGCCAGCACCACCCCGACCGCGGCGGTAATACCGCGCGCTTGCAGTCGATCAACAAAGCCATGGAAATCCTCGAACGCTATTACGGATAAGTTTCAGAGTCCGATTTGCTCTAAGCACCCACCTTTGCCTGCAGCAATCGCCACCTATACTGCGACATACGGTCGCATTGGTTCGGCCCGGTACCCGGCAGCGCTGCCCATGCGCACCGGGCGCTTCGCTGGGGGGCGACCGCTATAACAATAGGAGGTGCTGCATGATCCATCACGTTTGGGGGCTCTTCACCCATCCCGATCAGGAATGGCAGGAAATCCGTGGCGAAGAAGAAACCATCAGCCACATGTATCTCACCCATGTATTGATTCTCGCGGCAATTCCCGCGATCTCCGCCTATATCGGCACTACCCAGGTTGGCTGGTCGATCGGCGACCGAGCACCGGTAATGCTGACCGAAGCCAGCGCATTGCAGATGACCGTGATGACCTACCTGGCGATGCTCGCCGGGATAGCCGTGATGGGCGCCTTTATCCACTGGATGGCGCGCACCTACGATGCCAGCCCCAACCTGACCCAATGCGTAGTGTTTGCGGCCTACACCGCCACCCCGCTGTTCGTTGGCGGCCTGGCGGCGCTCTACCCTGACCTGTGGCTGGCGATGGTGGTGGGCACGGCGGCCATCTGTTACACCGTCTACCTGCTCTACGTGGGCATACCGACCTTTATGGGCATTCCCGAGGACGAAGGCTTTATGTTCTCCAGCTCGGTGCTGGCGGTGGGTCTGGTGGTGCTGGTGGCAATGATCGCTTGCTCGGTGATTCTCTGGGGCTTCGGCGTAGGCCCGGTGTACACCAGCTAGGTAAAAACCTTGATACCACGAAACCACCTGCGGGTGGTTTCGTCGTTTCAGGGCTGTGCTAAGCGCAGGGCTTGGGCATAATCGCGTCACTTCCCAAACAGCCCATCCCCATGCCCGAACAGCTTCTGAGCCGCGTCGAAGCCTGCTACCAGCAGGCCGAAGCCTTTTTCAAGCAGCCCTTTGCCCGCCCCGAGGTGAGCTTCAAGCTGCGCGGACAAAAGGCCGGCGTGGCGCACCTGACGGAAAACAAGCTGCGCTTCAACCTGCAGCTGTACCGGGAAAACCGCGAAGACTTTCTCCAGCAGACCGTGCCCCACGAAGTGGCGCACCTGGTCGCCCACCAGCTGTTCGGCCTCAAGATCCAGCCCCACGGCGAGGAATGGCAGCTGATCATGCGCGGCGTCTATGAGCTAGCGCCCAAGCGCTGCCACAGCTATAGCGTGCAGCGCCGGGCAGTCAGTCGCTATATCTACCGCTGTGGCTGCCCCCAGGGCGAATTCCCCTTCTCCGCCCAGCGCCACGCCCTGGTCAGCAAGGGGCGGCGCTATTACTGCCGACGCTGCAAGGTGACCTTGAGCTTTAGCGGCGAACAGCGAACGGAGTAAGGCGTAACGCCTATACCGAAGGTGCCGAACAGTCAGAGCACATAGAACAGCACCGCGACAAAGTGCATCAGGCTGCCGGCCATCACGAACAGGTGCCAGATACCGTGCCAGTGGCGAAAACGGCTGTCATAGGCGAAAAACACTATGCCCACGGTGTACAGCACGCCGCCTGCTACCAGCCAGACGAAACCCGCAGTACCCAGGGCCGCGAGCAGCGGCTTGACCGCCACCAGCACAATCCAGCCCATCACGGCATAGATCAGGATCGACAGCACCCGCGCCTCCGAGCGTGGCTTGATCTCCTGCAGCATGCCAATCGCGGCCAAGGCCCAGACAATGCCGAACAGCGACCAACCCCAGGGCCCGTGCAAGGTCACCAGGCAAAACGGTGTATAGCTGCCGGCGATCAGCAGGTAGATCGACAGGTGATCGAGCTTGCGCATCACCACTTTCGCCCGCCCCTGCAGGCTGTGGTAGAGGGTCGAGATGCTGTAGAGCAGCACCAGGGTCAGGCCATAGATGGCCACGCTGATGATCTTGCGCGTCTCGCCCTCCAGGCTCGCCAGCACCAGCAACCAGACCGCGCCAATACAGGCCAGCACAGCGCCGACCAGATGGGTCCAGGCGTTGAAACGTTCACCCTGATACATGCCTTCACTTCCATAAACGACCAAACGCCCAGGCTTATGCCTGATATCAGGGCGTTTGGCGAGAGGGCTCGGCCGTGCGAAATAGGCGGATCGGCATCAGGCCCGCGGCAGGCTGACCCGAATAATGCAGCCCGCCCCGTCTTCCTCCTGCTGCACGTCGCCCCCTTGCGCGCGGGCCAAGGCCCGCGCCGCCGCCAGGGGCTTGGCGTTGGCAGGGCGCACGGGCAGCTGCAGGCGCAACTGCACCGGGCTCTCGTCGATCATCACCAGGCGCAGCTGGCTGCCAACCGGGCAGGCGCCGTGGGCATGGTTGAGCACCGAGTAGAACAGGGCATGGCACAGGCCAGGGTCGGCCACGACCTCGGCGCTGTTGCCCAGCGCGGTTTGCAATTGCAACTCGACGCCTCTGTCGCCATAGCGCTGGCGAATCAGGGCGATCAGCTCGCGCAGCAGCGGATTGAGGTGAATATTCTCCAGGCGCAGCTCGCGCTGGCCGGCCTCCAGCGACAACTGCTCGGTGGCCAGTTCGATGCAGGTCTGCATCTGCTGGCTGCTCTGCACCGCCAGCGCCACCTGCTGCTGTTGCCCGGGACTGAGTTCAGGGTCGCCGGCCAGGCCCTGCAAGGCGGCGTTGCAGGCCGTCAGGGGTTCCAGCAGATCATGGCCAATCAGGCGCAGCATGTCCGCGCGCAAGGCGGCCAGCTCCAGCATCTGGTCCAGGTCCATCTGCAACTGCTTGCGGTGCTCGACATAGCGCATCAGGTTGCGTACCCGGATACGCAGCAAAGCCGGGTCTATGGGCTTGAACACATAGTCCACGGCGCCCAGGTCCAGGCCCTGCTCGCGAGAGCGTTCGTCGCTGAGGGCGGTGACGAAAATGATCGGAATATGTTCCGAGGCGTGGTGCTGGCGCAAACGCCGGGCAACTTCGAAACCGTCCATGCCGGGCATCATCACATCCAGCAGAATCAGATCCGGCGGCGCGTTGGAATGGCAGATGGCAATCGCCTTCTCGCCATTGTGCGCCAGCTTGACCTTGAACTGATCGCGAAACAGCCCCGCCATCAACTGCAGATTTTCCGGCGTGTCGTCCACCACCAGAATGCTCGCGCGCTCCTCGCCATACTGCGCTGCCTGCTCTGCCCCCAGCTCGTCGCGCTGCAGGGAACGCCGAATCCGCGCCAACAGGCTCTCAGTGGTAAAGGGCTTGACCAGAAGATCGCGGATGCCCAGCTGGATGGCCTTCTGCACCGCCTGGCGCTGCATGGCGCTGGACATCAGGACGAAGGGAATTTGCGCCAACGCGGCGTCGGCGTGCATGGCCTCGAACAAATCCAGCCCCGAGGCCTCCGGCAGGTTCTGCTCGCTCAACACCAGCGCCACCTGCTGCTCACGCAGTTGCTGCAGGGCGCTGGCCACATCGTTGGCCTGCAACACCTGGCCCGCGCCGAAACGACGCAACTCTTCCGCCAAGGCCCGGGTCAACACCGGGTCGCTATCGACGACTAACAGGGTACTGGCACTGATCAACATGCTGCTCCAGGGTAATTCGGGCTAGGTCTTGGCCGACTCGATGCTGTCGTCGTCGGCATACTGCTTGGCAATCTGGTCGAAAGCGGTGCTGATCTGCAGAAAGGCATCGACCATATCCGGGTCGAAGTGGCTGCCCCGCCCTTCGCTGATGATCGCCACGGCTTTTTCATGGGAAAACGCCGGCTTATACACCCGCCGTGAGATCAACGCGTCGTAGACATCCGCCACCGCCATCAGCCGGGCCGACAGCGGAATGGCCTCGCCCGCCAGGCCCTCGGGGTAACCGCTGCCATCCCATTTTTCCTGGTGCGAATAGGCGATTTCCTTGGCGTGGCGCAGAAAGGCGATCGACTCACCCAGTTCCTGCTCGGCGTGCAGGATGGCGTCGCGGCCCAGGGTCGTATGGGTTTTCATGATTTCGAACTCGTCGGGTTCGAGGCGCCCAGGCTTGAGCAGTATGTGGTCGGGGATGCCGACCTTGCCGATATCGTGCAGCGGCGCCGATTTGAACAGCGACTCGATAGTCTCGGCATCCAGCTCATGGCTGAAACGCGGGTGCAGCTGCAACTGCTGCGCCAGCGCCTTCACATAGTGCTGGGTGCGGCGGATATGGTTGCCGGTCTCGTTGTCGCGGGTTTCGGCCAGGGAGGTGATCGCGCGGATGGTGACATCCTGGATGGCCACCACTTCGCGGGTGCGCTTCTGCACCTCGCGTTCGAGGTGCGCGTTCTGGTTCTGCAGCAAATCCCGGGCGAACTTCAGTTGCAGCTGGGTGTTGACCCGCGCCAGCACTATGGCCGGGTTGATCGGCTTGCTGATGTAGTCGACCGCGCCCAGGTCCAGGCCAATCTTTTCATCCTCGGCGGCCGTCATGGCCGTAAGGAAGATCACCGGGATCTGCCGGCTGCCAGGCTCCTGCTGCAAGCGGCGCAAGACCTCGTAGCCATCCATTTCCGGCATCATGATATCGAGCAGAATCAGGTCCGGCTTGGCCTCGCCACCGGCGATCTGCAGCGCCCGCTCGCCACTGTGGGCCAGCTTGACCTTGTAGCTGCCACGCAGCAGGCCGCTCATCAGCGAGAGATTGTCCGGGGTGTCGTCCACCACCAGGATCGTGGGTTTATCCGCATGTTGCAGTGCGTCGATCATGGCGCAGTGTCCTTACTGAGTGCCGGTATGCCTTGCAGCGCCGCACGCAGCGCGGCCAGGGCATCGACCAGGATATAGCTATTGATGGCCCGCTCCAGGGGAGCGAAACCCGGACCCAGGGCGGCCTTGAACAGCGCCGCCTGGTTTTCGAACAACTCGATGGCATCGGAATCGTCATCGGCCAGCAGCAGCTCCAGCTGTTCCAGCAAGGGCCTTGCCTGACCCCAGTCCACTGCGCCGCTGGCCGCCGCGGTGTCCACCTCGGCCGGCAATGCCGCGCGCAGCCGGCCGATCAGCTCGGCGCAGGCCCGTTCCAGTTCGGGCAGGCGGGACAGAATCTGGCCGTCATCCTGGCCCTGTTTAAGCGCGTCTTCCAGAACCCCGGTCTGTTCGGCCAGTCCCTCGGCGCCGATGGTGGCGGCGGTGCCCTTGAGGGTGTGCAAAACGCGCATGGCTTCAGCATGCTGGCCCTGCAGCAGCAGTGCCTGGGCATGCGCCGGCGCATCGCTTTGGCCCTGGATAAACTTGCGCAGGATCGACTCGTAAGACGCCTTCTTATTCAGCACCCGGCGCATGCCGGCCGCCACGTCGACCCCGGCTATAGGCGCAAAACCGCTGTTATCGACCACCGGCTGTGGCGCTGCCGACGCTACCCGGGCGGGCGCTGCCGGAGCGGGAGCCCACTTCAGCAGCAAGCCGAACAACTCATCCGGATCGATCGGCTTGGCCAGGTGGGCGTTCATGCCGGCGGCCAGGCACAGTTCACGGTCACTGCTCATCGCATTGGCGGTCATGGCCAGCACCGGCAGGCCAGCCCAGCGCGGGTTGGCGCGGATCAGCCGGGTGGCTGTCAGGCCATCCATCACCGGCATCTGCATATCCATCAGCACCAGCTGGTAGTCGTTATGCGCCAGCATATCCAGGGCGACCTGGCCATTCTCGGCCACGGCAACGCCTATCCCCGCCGCTTCCAGCAAGTCGCTTCCGACCTGCTGATTCAACTCGTTGTCATCGACCAGCAAGACCCTCAGCCCTTGCAGCGCGGCGAGGTTCTGCCGGCCGATGGCGCTGGCCTGACGCGGGGCGTGCTCGGCAACGGCGCTGCCGCCCAAGGCGCGGATCGCCGCATCGAACAGCAGCGAAGGGTTGACCGGTTTGACCAGCAGCAAGGCGATACCCGCCTGCTCGGCCTCGTGGAACACCTCTTCACGGCCGTAGGCGGTGACTATCACAGGCGCCGGCGGTGGCTGCAGCAGGGCCAGCTGGCGGCAGGTTTCCAGACCATTGATGCCGGGCATCTGCCAGTCGACAAAGGCCGCGTCGAAGGCCTGGCCCTGGCGACAGGCAGCCGCCGCCAGCGCCAGGGCCTGCTCGCCGGAGGCGGCCTCGGTCACCACGAAACTCATTTCGCGCAACATCGCGGCATGGATATGCAGCGCCTGCGGGTTATCGTCTACCACCAGCACCCGGCGATTGCGCAGGTCCGGCTCGGGCAACAAGGCTTGCGCGGGGCGCGGCGCGCCCATGGCCAGTCGGGCGGTAAACCAGAACGTACTGCCCTGGCCCAGCACGCTGTCGACGCCCACCTCGCCGCGCATCAACTCCGCCAGCTTGCGCGAAATCGCCAGCCCCAGCCCGGTGCCGCCGTATTTGCGGGTGGTCGAACTGTCGGCCTGCTGGAAGGACTGGAACAGGCGCGCCTGCTGCTCGGCCGACAAGCCGATGCCGGAGTCCTGCACCTCGAAACGCACCAGTACCTCGGCGGCGTTTTGCTCAAGCAGGCGCGCGCGAATGATCACCTCGCCCTGCTCGGTGAACTTGACCGCGTTATTGGCATAGTTGATCAGCACCTGGCCCAGGCGCAGCGGGTCGCCGCGCAGGCTCGTCGGCAACCTGGGGTCGATATCGAAGATCAGCTCCAGCCCCTTGCTCGCGCACTTCTCGCCGATCAGGCTGGCCAGGTTTTCCAGCACGCCGGGCAACTCGAAGGGAATCGACTCCACCTCCAGCTTGCCGGCCTCGATCTTGCTCAGGTCGAGGATGTCGTTGATCAGGCCGAGCAGGTGCTGACCGGAGCGCTGGATCTTCTCCACATAATCGCGCTGCTTGCCGTTCAGCTCGGTGCCCAGCACCAGATGGCTCATGCCAATCACGGCATTCATCGGGGTGCGGATTTCATGGCTCATATTGGCGAGAAAATCCGATTTCAGTTGCGAGGCGTCCTCGGCCTTGGCCCGGGCGATCTGCAGTTCTTGCTCATGTTCGCGCAGGGCCTGATTGGCCTCGGCCAACTCCTGGGTGCGCTGCTGGACGCGCCCTTCGAGCACCTCTTCGTTTTCCTGCAGGGCCTCCACCAGCTTGCCTTGCGCCGCCAGCAAGGCGCGCTGCGCCTGCTCGCGCTGGCGGAACTGGCGCAGCATGGCCAGGCCGAACAGCAAGGTCAGCAAGCCCTGGAACAGGGTCAGGGCGGTGGTAATCACCACCTGGTCGCGGAACTCGGCGGTGCGCTCGTCCACCGTGTGCGCGGCCAGTTGCGCGGAGGTATAGCCCAGGTCCTGGATATCATCCTGCAGGGCCAGCAGGCGCTCACGCAGCAGGTGGGCATCCAGCGGCGCACTGCTGCGCACATAGGCGGCCAGCGCTGCATCGGTCTGGACGATAAAGTCGCTCAAGGCCGCCAGGGTGTTGCGGTAGACCGGCTCATTGCCCATCAGCCGCTCGGCCGAGCCGGTCTGGATGGTGCTCACGCGGCTGACGAAGATGTCGTAGCGGAACTGCAGCGCCTCGATACCGACCGCGGTGTCCGCCGCATCGTTGCCGCGGCGGCGCTTGGGGTCGAGGATAAAGGCATGCAGGGTGTGATCGAAACGCTGGTATTCGGTGTTCAACTGGGCGAAGGCCCACAGCGCATTGTCGTCACCGCTGCGCAACACCTGGCCAAGGCTGCGGTACTGGTGCACGAGGATCGCGCCTATGGCGACATACAGCAGGATCAGGCTGGCGATCAGCAGCCAGAGCAGGCGAATGCTGCGCATGCTTACTTGATCTGCAGCGCGCGTAACTGCCAGGCCGAACGGTTATAGAAGGTCGCGGCCTGCAGTTCGGTCTTGCTGTCGAAGGGGTAGACGATAAACAACGGGCCCTTTTCCCGCACCGGCATGGCTTGGTCGTTCATCAGCGTGGCCACTATCACGTCATGCTCCTGGGTGTCCTGCACAGGGATCTCGGTGCGGTAGTCATTCAGGGCGATGGCGACAATAGTCGAACCCGTGCTGCCGGCGGCCGCGAGCACATCACGCAGCAGTGGCCCGGTGAACTTGACCGGCTCCGGGTACCAGGGGGTCTGGGTGGTGAAGCTGTGCTGCGGCAAGGCGCGCAGCATCTGCATGTCGAACTGCGCCTGCTGTTGCTCATTGGGCTGCTCGATCAGCCCGGACAGGCTCAGAACCACTATGCCCTTGGGTTTATCCAGCGCCAGAGCCGGGCCCATGGCAAACAGCAACACGCTTAAAACAAGCACCCGCAGGGAAAGATGGCTGGTGTACACGGCACTTGCTCCTCACATCCATTATTCGGAGACCACGGGGCAAACAGCGGGACTAGCTGGATCACCAGCGCAGTTGGTCTGCTAATGATGGTAGAACAGCACGACCAGGCCCGCCGCCATCCTGGCGGACGGCTGCGAGCCAGTCTGCATCATGCCTGGTGTAGCGGCAATAGCGCTGCGCCGGTCTGGCATGGCACAGCCCTGGCCACTGCTTTAAGCGATAACCTTGGCGGCCTTGAGCTGGGCGATCTGCTCGGGGGAATAACCCAGTTCAGCCATCACCGCCTCGGTATGGGCGCCCAGCGCCGCGCCTATATGCCGGGGCTCGGGCAGGCCGCTGGAGAACTTGATGGGGCAGGCGATCTGCCGCTGTGGCGCCTGGCCAGCCCGAGGCACCTCGGTAACCAGCCCGCGCGCCTTGAGCTGTGGGTGCTCGACCGCCTCGCTGAGGTTGAGCATGGGCTCGACACAGGCATCCAGGCCGGCGAACACCTGGCTCCACTCGGCGAAATCGCGCCTCTCTATTTCTATCTCGATCTCGCGCTTGAGCGCCTGCTGATCTTCCGGCTTTTGCGACAGGCCGCGCGCCGCCAGCTCCGGGCGGCCGATGGCGGCGCAGAACTGCTGCATAAATTGCGGCTCCAGGCTGCCCACCGACAACCAGCGGCCGTCACGGGTGCGGTAGTAGTCGTAGAAGCTGCCGCCATTGAGCGCCTGGTTTTCCATCGCCGGCTCGACGCCTGCGGCCAGGTAGCCAGCGCCGGACATGCCATGCAGGCTGAAGACGCAGTCGGTCATGCTGATATCCACCTGCTGGCCCTGCCCCGTCGCTTGGCGCTGGATCACCGCGGCGAGCAGGCCGATCACCCCGTGCAGCGAGCCACCGGCGATATCCGCAGCCTGGATGCCCAGCGGCAGCGGCCCCGTCTCACGGCGCCCGGTGTAGCTGGCGATGCCGGCCAGGGCCAGGTAGTTGATATCGTGGCCGGCGCGGTCCTTGTAGGGCCCGCTCTGGCCATAACCGGTGATGGACACATAGATCAGCTTCGGGTTGATCGCCTTGAGCGCCGCATAGCCGACGCCCAGCTTGTCCATCACCCCGGGGCGAAACTGCTCCAGCACTATGTCGTACTCGGCCACCAGCTGCTTGACCATGGCCACCGCCTCGGGCTTTTTCAGGTCCAGGGCGATTGAGCGCTTATTGCGGTTCAGATAGGCGTGGCTGGCCGATACGCCGCCATCATGGGGCGGCAGCACGCGTACCAGGTCCATACGGCTGAGCGACTCGATGCGCAGCACCTCGGCGCCCATATCGGCGAGCAGCAGGGAGGCGAAAGGCCCAGGCAGCAGGGTGGAGAAATCCAGCACTTTCAGGGTGGACAGCGGGCCAGACATAACAGCTCCTTGGGTCATCTTTGATGCCGATGGGTATCGCCGCGCTCAACCCATCCTGCGCAGTTCGGTTATTGCCAATGCAGCGGCCGTTTGCCGTCGAGCTTGTTCAGCTCCTCGGCAAAGCGCGCCTCCAGCACATTGCGGCGGATCTTCATGGTCGGCGTCATGCAGCCGTTGTCCACGGTCCAGGCCTCGCGCACCAGAATAAAATGGCTAAGCCGCTCGTGGGCCTGCAACTGGGCGTTAAGCTGCGCCAGGGTCTGCGCTAGATCGGCCGTGACCTGCTCGCGGGGCTGTTCGCGGGCGGCCGGCGACAGCTCGATCAGCGCCAGGGGCTGGTCAAGGTTGCTGCCCATCAGACACACCTGCTCGACCCAGAGATTCTTGGCGATCTCGCCCTCGATCGGCGCCGGGGCGATGTACTTGCCCTTGCTGGTCTTGAAGATGTCCTTCACCCGCCCGGTGATTTTCAGGTAGCCCTGGGCATCCACCTCGCCCTTGTCGCCGGTATGCAGCCAGCCATCACTGATGGTTTCGGCGGTCTTTTCCGGGTCCAGGTAGTAGCCCAGCATCAGGCTCGGGCAGCGCAGCAGAATCTCGCCATTCTCCGCGATGCGCAGCTCGTTGCCCGGCATCGGCCGGCCCACGGTGCCGAAGCGCACCTGCCCCGGGCGGTTGAAACAGCCATAGGCCAGGTGCTCGGTCATGCCGTAGCCCTCGCAGATGGTCAGGCCGATGCCCTGGTACCAGTCGAGCAAGGCCCGCGGAATCGCCGCCGCGCCGCTGACCAGGATGCGCGCGCGATCCAGGCCCAGCCCCTGGCGAATCTTGCGCGCCACCAGGCGGCCCAGCAGCGGGATGCGCAACAGCCGCGCCAGCTTGGGCTGCGGCAGTTTCTCCAGCACGCCTTGCTGAAAGCGCGTCCACAGGCGCGGCACGGAGAAGAACACGGTGGGCCGTACATGGCGCAAATCGCTGGCGAAGGTTTCCAGGGATTCGACAAAGGCCACCCGGCCGCCGCTGTACAGGGCGGTCATCTCCACCAGAAAACGCTCGGCGGCATGGGACAACGGCAGGTAGGAGAAATACTGGTCCTGCTCGGTGATCTGCAGCTCCTTCACCGACTGGCTGCCGGCATAGGCAAAGGCCTTGGCCGAGAGCATCACACCCTTGGGCTGGCCGGTGGTGCCGGAGGTATAGAGGATGCTTAGCAGCTCGCCCGGCAACTGTGGGTGGCCATCGCGTAGTGGCTGGTGCGCAGCCAATAGCTGCGCCCAGCGGTGCTCGGCCGGCAGCGTCGGATAGGGCATGGCGATACGCAGCACCTCGGCCGGGATGCCGGCGGCGAGCTTTTCCGGCTCGTCCAGCTTGCCGAGGAAGATCGCCTTGCACTGCGCATGGCGCAGCACATAGTTGATGCTCTCGGCCGACTGCAACGGGTACAGGGGCACGCTGACCAGGCCGGCGAGCATGATCGCCAGGTCCGCGATCAGCCACTCGGCGCAGTTCTTCGACAACAGCGCCACCCGTTCACCCGGCGCGCAGCCCAAGGCCTGCAGCGCACTGGCCAGGCGCCGCGCCTGCTCATCCACCTGGGCCCAGGTAAAGTCGTGCCACTGGCCGTTTACCGGCTGGCTCAGCCAAATGGCATCGGGGCGTTTCTCGACCCAGAACGCCAGGCGCTCCAGGGGCAGTTGCAGGGTTTCGGTCATCGCGTCGCTCTTCTTATAGTTGTTGTACGAAGTGGCAGACTAGCGGCTGAGTCTAGAGCTTCATCCCGCGGCTGATAATCTCCTTCATGATCTCCGAGGTGCCGGCGAAGATGCGCTGGATACGCGCGTTCGCGTACATCTTGCAGATCGGGTATTCCCACATATAGCCCCAGCCGCCGTGCAGCTGCACGCCCTCATCCACCACCTTGCCGAGCAGTTCGGTGGTGAACAGCTTGGCCTCGGCGGCGACTTCCGGGGTGAGTTTCTTCTGGTTGTGATCCATCACGCAGCGGTCGACGAAGACCTGGGCCACGTCGATCTGGGTGCGCATCTCGGCCAGCTTGAAGCGGGTGTTCTGGAAGTGCGAGATCGGCCGGTCGAAGGCCTTGCGCTCCTTCACGTAATCGATGGTGGTCTGTAGCGCCGCCTCGGCGCCGGCCACCGCGCCGCAGGC